>JBCDDO010000056.1:0-10520 GCA_039180245.1 Pseudomonadota bacterium
GCCGCCCGCCCTGACCGAACAGGAAACTGCCGTTCTCGCAAAATGGGTCAGCGATGGCGGGCGGCGTCGGCAGGGTCCAGACGGAGTCCTCTCCGCCCAGTACGGCATTGGAGATGACGAAAACATCGACATCCGCGAGGCTTGCTGCGGTGATCTCGGTATCTGAGCCGGAAACGCGATACCCGTCCGCGCCCAGAAGATCGGCGAAACTTTTGAACCGGAAGTCGATTGTGTGCCAGTTGCCATGAGCGGCGTCGACGACAACACGCGGCCCCTCATTCGGCGCATAGGTCGGGGATGTCACGTCTGGCGACCAGGTCACTTCGAGAGGAACCGCGCCGTGATGTGGGAGGGTAGTCCGTGTGCAGTGCGTGGGAGGGCAGTCCGTGTGCAGTGCGTGACGGGCACGTGTGTGGGGCCCAGCCAAGCCCTGCCCAGCCAAGCCCGGCGCAGCCAAGCCCGGCGCAGCCAAGCCCAGTGCAGCACTCACTCCGCACCGCGTCGCCGCGCCTTTGTCGCCTGTCCTTCGGTGCGTGGTGCGCTGAAATCGGCCTCCGGCTCAAGATCGGCCTGAGGGTTCGGGTGCGGGCCAACGAAAGCCGCATCCCAAGGGCCGAGCTTTTCGTCCCGATCCGGCCAATCCTCCATCCGCTCCCGGTCGCGATACATCGCAAAGGGGCGCAGACGGCTTTCGTAAAAATCGACCTGCGCATGGCGGCGGTACTGATCGGCGGCATAGCCGTTCCAATGCAGGCTCTGGGCCAGCGGCCGGCGGTAGCGGCTGTCCTGGCTTGCCACCGGATATCCGATGGGAATGGTGCCATAGGCGACCATCCAGGGCGGGTAGCCCAAAAGCGCTGCGAGCTCGCGATTGGTCGTGGCCTCGCCGCCGCCCGAGAGCCAGGCCGAAGTCAAACCCTCGGCCGTCACGCCAAGCTGGATGTTCTGGATCGCCGCACCCAGCGAGCACAGAAAGATCGCCTCATTGTTCTCGCGGTACTCCGCATCCCATTCATCGCTCGTGGGCTGCGGAAAGCAGACCTTCCAGCGGGGATCGCCCAGCACGATGATGATGGCCACGGTGTTGGCCAGATAGGTCTTTGCCACCGCCGGAAAACCCTTGGCATGCTGACGCAAGCGCTCTGCCTGGCGCAAGAACACCTGGCGGACCGCCTCGCGCTGTGCAGGCGCGTCGATGACGATGAAATCCCAGCATTGCACATTCGCGCCCGACGGCGCCCAGCGGCCGCAGTCAACAATGCGTTCAAGCACGGCGCGGTCGACATCGCGCCCGGGCTCGAATTTTCGGGTGCTGCGCCGGCGCTGCAACACCGTGCGAAAGTCGTTGCTGGGGTCGGTCGGTGCGGTCATCGAGCACAAATCCTCTTAGAACGACGCCAAGGCGTAAGATGGACCCGGCCGGCCTGGCAGGGCGCCGCTCAGGTCAGCATCTCGCCCACAGCAATCGGTCGCCCCCGTTTGAACGCGGTCCAGTCGAGCGGCCCGGCCCCGGCCCGCTGCAGCTTGGTGAGCTGGACCGTGCCGGTGCCGCAGGCTATGCGCAGGCGCGCTGCTGCGTCGATCACCGCGCCCGGCGCGGCGGCATCCGAGCCCTGCTCGCAGACGCTCATCAAAAGCTTCACCCGCTCGCCAGCCATCATACACCACGCCCCCGGAAACGGAGAGAGCCCGCGGATTTGGCGGTCGATCTCTGCTGCCGGTTTGGACCAGTCGATGCGCGCTTCGGCCTTGTCGATCTTATGTGCATAGGTCGCGCCGGCGGCGTCCTGCGGTTCGGGCGTCAGCGTGGGAAGGCCGGCCAAAGCATCGACGATCAGTTGGGCACCGATTTCGCCCAGCCGTTCGGTCAGCGTGGCAGCTGTATCCTCGGCCGTGATCGACGTGCGTTTGCGCAGCAACACCGGACCGGTGTCGAGCCCCTGCTCCATCTGCATGATGCACATGCCGGTTTCGGTGTCGCCGGCCATGATTGCCCGCTGTACGGGTGCTGCCCCGCGCCACCGCGGCAAGAGCGAGGCGTGAAGGTTGAGACAGCCATATTTGGGTGCGGTCAGGACCGCCGCTGGCAGGATCAGCCCATAGGCCGCAACCACCGCCACATCCGCTTCCAATGCGACAAAAGCGGCCTGCGCCGCGGCATCTTTCAGCGAGACCGGGTGGCGAACCGGCAGCCCCAACGCTTCCGCCGCCGCCTGCACCGCAGAGGGGCGCGGCTTTTTCCCACGCCCTGCCGGGCGCGGCGGTTGCGTGTAAACGGCGACAATCTCATGCCCCGCATCATGCAAGGCTGACAGGGCGCTGCGCGCAAAGTCGGGCGTGCCCATGAACACACAGCGCATCAGCCAGCCCGTCGCTGCTGTTTGTGCCATTTTGCAAGCAACATCCTGCGGCGTGTCGCGCTCAGTCTTTCCACAAAAAGCTTGCCGGCCAGATGGTCGAGCTGATGAAGCGCTGACCGCGCCCAGAGCCCTGTCAGATCGCGCTCCTCGCGCGCGCCTTGCGGGTTGGTGAATGCAAGCCGGATCGATTTCGGCCGCAGGATCTGCGCCGAAACGCCCGGCAGATTCGGGCTTGCTTCTGCGCCCATCTCGGTCTCGACAGAGGCCGATACAAGCGCCGGATCGGCCATGCAGATCACCTCGCGCCCGGTTCCCGTTGCATCGACGATGGCCAGGGCGCGCATCTCGCCGATCTGCGGGGCGGCCAGGCCCAGCCCCGGCATGGCACACATCGCCGCGATCATCTCCGCCCAGACCGCGTGGACCCCGTCATCGATGGGCCCGACGGGCGCGGCCGCCTGACGCAACCGCGCATCGGGCCAAATCAGGAACGGCCGGCTCACCCCACCGCATCCGTGTAGGCCGCTGTCAGCCTGGTTCGCTGTGCGGGGTCGACCCTGTCAAAGGTCACAAGACCGTCTAGATGATCGAGCTCATGCTGAGCGCAGCGCGCCTCGGCGCCGGTCAGCGCATGGGTGACCGGCGATCCCCGCGCGTCGAGCGCCGCCACACCGATGCGACCGGGTCGGGTGACGGTCGCGCTGATGCCGGGGATAGACAGGCACGCCTCTTGGCCCTGCGTGCGGTCGGTACTGGCCCAAAGGATTTTGGGATCGACGAACGCCTTGGGCGTTGCGTCGCCCGTCCGCCACCCAATGTCCATCACAAAGACCCGCAGCATCACCCCGATTTGCGGCGCCGCAAGACCGCGCCCCGGGGCCGCATACATCGTGTCGAAGAGATCCTCGATCAGCGCCGCGAGCCCTTCGGCGCCGGTGGCCGGTGCGCAGCGCTGCGTAAGTCGCGGATCGGGCCAGCGCAGAATCGGGCGAACCGTCATGCCTCCATGCCGCGTTTGAGCTTCTTCATCTTTTGGGTGATCAGCCGACGTTTGAGGGCTGAGATATGGTCGATGAAAAGCCGCCCGTCGAGATGATCGATCTCATGCTGCGCGCAGGTCGCCCACAGCCCGTCGAACGCTGCTTCCTGCGTTTCACCGTCAAGATCGGTCCAGGCCACCTGCACCTCGGCCGGACGGGTCACGGGCTCGTAGATGTCGGGGATCGACAGGCAGCCCTCGTCATGCGAGTTGAGCGTCTCCGACGCCCAGGTGATGCGGGGATTGATCAGCACCATCGGCTGCTCGGGCGCATCTTTTTCTGTGCAGTCCATCACGAACATGCGCGTTGCCACCCCGATCTGCGGCGCGGCCAGGCCGATGCCGGGGGCTTGGTACATCGTCTCCAGCATATCCTCGGCCAAGCCGCGCAGCGCTGTGGGATCCTCAGCCGGCGGGTTTGCTGCCTTCAGACGGGGATCAGGGTGGATGAGAATGCGTCGCAGGGCCATGCGCGGCGATGTAGCCCCTCGCCCCATCCCATGCAAGCGCGGGCCACAGGTCCAAATGCGCGCGCATGCGGTTCCCTTTCCCCGTTGTGCCGGTTAGCGTGAGCCCACAATTCGGGGAGCCAGATGAGCGACATAGACTTTGACCGAGTGATTGACCGGCGCGGAACCTTCTGCGGCAAATGGGATGCCATGGAGGCGCTCTATGGCGTGTCACCCAAAGACGGGTTGGCGATGTGGGTGGCGGATATGGATTTTCTGCCGCCGGCGGCGGTGAACGCGGTGCTGGCCGAGGCCGTCGATCACGGCATTCACGGCTATTACGGGCATAAAACTCCTTATCACGACGCGATCCGTGGCTGGATGCAGCGCCGCCATGGCTGGGAGGTCGAGGAGGAATGGATCCTCACCTGTCACGGGCTGGTTTCGGCCACGGGCATCGCCATCCAGGCGTTTTCGGAGCCGGGCGACGGGGTGATCCTGTTCACGCCGGTCTATCACGCGTTTCACAAGATGATTAAGGCCAATGACCGCGAGATCGTGCAAAGCCCGCTGGTGATGGAGGGCGGGCAGTATCGGATGGATCTGGAGGCCCTGCGCACCCAGCTTTCGGGGCGCGAGCGGATCGTCATTCTGTGCTCGCCCCACAATCCCGGCGGCCGGGTCTGGAGCCGCGAGGAGATTGCAGCGCTGGCCGCGTTCTGCGCCGAACATGATCTGGTGCTGGTCTCCGATGAGGTGCATCACGACCTCACCATGCCCGGCCAAAGCCATGTCTTGGCGCCGCATGCCGCGCCCGAACATCTCGACCGGATCGTGGTGCTGTCGGCCGCCTCAAAGACCTTCGGGCTTGCCGGGGGCATGTGCGGTCAGGCGATCATTCCCGACCCGACGCTCCGCGCCCGGTTCTCAAAACCCCATGTCGCGAATGGCGCGAGTCCCAACCGCTTTGGCATCATGATGACGCAGGCCGCCTACACCCATGGCGAGGCCTGGCTGGAGGCGCTGCGGGAATATCTTGACGGCAATCGCCGGCTCTTCGACGAGGGCATGGCGGCGATCCCGGGCATCAGCTCGATGGATCTGGAAGCGACCTATCTGGCCTGGGTCGATTTTGCCGGAACCGGCATGGATCTGCCCCAGGTGTTGGAGCGTGTGGAGGGACGGGCCCGGATCGCGGCCAATCACGGTCCCGAGTTCGGGCATGGCGGCGAGAGTTTCCTGCGCTTTAACCTTGCCATGCCCCGCGCGCGCGTGGCCGATGCGGTCAGCCGGCTTCAGGAGGCGTTTTCCGACCTGCAGTGAGGCGCGGCAGCGCATAGGGCGTCCGCGCCCTATAGGCCGCAAACCGGGCACCATACCGGGCCGCGAACCGACGCTCCTTCAGCCGTGGGGCTGCCAGACAATACGCGGTGTAGCTCACCGCAAGCACAAGCTGGTCCGGTGTCCAGACCGGAACCGTCCACAGCGTGAGGGCAAAGGCCACATAGATCGGCTGGCGGATGACCCGAAAGAGGCCTGTCGTCGGCATGTCAGGAAAAACCGGTCGGATGCGCGCCATGAGCGACATCCAACCCAGCGCGCCGGACTGCACCTCGGCCCCGGCATCGAAGCTTGCCTTGAGCAACAAAGTCCAGGCGCAGCCATAAAGGCCACAGAACACCCAAAACAAGGACCCTTCGGCCTGCCACCAGATCACCCCGGAGGGCGTCCAGAGCACGAAGAGCGCCAGCAATTGCGCCGAGGCGATGATGGCATAGGTCGTGGTGGCAAGCGTGGCCCCGTGCCGACCGGGAACGAGCCGCGCGAGCAGGCGCCCGCCAGCCCGGGTCAGCAGCAAGGAATGCGTCAGCGGAAACTGCGCGATGAGCGCGGCATTGGCCAGTGCGGCCCAGGGCCATGGCACCGCGCCATAGCTCTCGCTCATCCCAAACGCCATGGCCAGGATCATCGAGGCCACGGCCGCGGCAAAGAGCAGGTGGCACAGCGCACCGAAGATCAATGCCAGGGCAATGCGCCCTGCCCCGGCCGGCGGCCGCGACGCGGCGCGGAGCAGATCCAGAAGCCCGGCGAGGCGCGGATCCCGGCGCGGCTGCGGCTCTGTCACCCGGCCGCCAACAGCGCGTCGGCAATCGCCGTTCCGCTGAGCCATGCCGCCTCGACCCGCGGGCCGAGGCACCAATCGCCGCCGGCATAAATAGTGCCCTCTGCGTTGCACAGAAATGGCGTTTCCAACGGTGTGGAGACCCGCGCATAGCGCCAGCGATGGGCCGATGCGCTGCGGATCTGGCCGGTGTCCAGGCCAAGCCGTTTCACCGCGGCCGGGAGCATCCGGTCGGCGATCTCGGGTGGCGAAAGTTCCAAATGCGTCCGGCTCCACTCCGGACCCGCCTGGACGACCCAAAGGGCGCCGAGCGCGGCCGCAACCGGCCGCCCGGGCTTGCTGGTGTCCCGCGCGATCCAGGCGGTCGGCCCGTCAGCCTCGCGCATCAGCGCCGGGGCCTCCGGCGCCGCCGGTCCGGCCTCCAGCATCAGCGTCAGGCAGGGATCGTATTGGCTGGCCAATGCCGCCGCACTCAGCGCTGGATCGACGGGCGCCAGCAAAGCGGAGGTCTGCGGCGAAGGGGGGGTCAGAACCAGCCGGTCGGCCAAGAAAACGCCATTCGTCGTCTCGACCCGCCACCCCTCGCCGCTCTGCCCAAGGGCGGTCACTTGGGTTTGTTGGCGGATCTCAAGCCCCTCGGCCAGCCGCTTGGGCAAAGCGGACATGCCCGGCACACCGACAACCCGGCCCGCGCCCGCCTCTGGCCAGGCTGCGACGGCGTCGCCAAGACCAGCCATGGCCGTTTGAAACGCCGGGTCGCGCAGGGTGATGTATTGCGCGCCATGGTCAAAGCGCTGGCCATAGGTACCGCGCCGGGTCGCCATGCGCCCGCCGATCCCGCGTCCTTTGTCCAGGATCAGGGCTGTGTGACCAGCCGCCGCAAGCCGCCGGGCACAGGCCAGCCCCGCCATGCCGGCGCCGACGATGATGATTGCCTGCCGGTTGGCGGGCGCGATGACGTCGGATGGATCACTCACACCCCGGGCTCTAGCCGAGCACCAGCGCGCGGCAAAGCCGGCACACCGCCGCATCTGCGCGCCCGCGTGACCCTGCGCCTTTCCCAAAAGGCGACCCTGCCAAGCAGCCGGCAGCCAAGCCGCCCGACCCCGCGGCCACCAGCTTGCAGCGGCACAGGCGCTCGCCTAGAGAAGACGCAACCAGATCCACCAGCAGGAGAGCCCCATGAGCTTTCGCGTTCAGCCGGCCGCCCCGGCGCGCCCCAACCGCTGTCAGCTTTTCGGCCCGGGCTCGCGACCCGAGCTCTTTGCCAAAATGGCCTCTTCAGCGGCGGATGTGATCAATCTCGACCTGGAAGACAGCGTCGCACCTGCCGACAAGCCGCAGGCCCGGGCCAATGTGATCGACGCGATCCGCGATGTGGATTGGGGGCACAAGACGCTCTCGGTGCGGATCAACGGGCTCGACAGCCCCTACTGGTACCGCGATGTGGTCGACCTTTTCGAGGCCGATACCGGACGGCTCGACATGATCATGATCCCCAAGGCAGGCTGTGCCGAGGACATCTATGCCGTCGATGCGCTGGTCAGCTCGATCGAGGCGGCCACCGGGCGCGCCACCCCGGTGGGGTTTGAGGTGATCATTGAAACCGCCGCGGGGCTTGCCCATGTCGAGGAGATCGCCGCTGCAAGCCCCCGGATGCAGGCGATGAGCCTGGGCGCGGCCGATTACGCCGCCTCGATGGGCATGCAGACGACCGGCATCGGCGGCACGCAAGAGAACTACTACATGCTCGATGCCGCAGGCGCCCGGCAGATGGCCGATCCCTGGCATGCGGTGACGGTCTCGATCGTGGCGGCCTGCCGCACCCATGGCCTCTTGCCCATCGACGGGCCCTTCGGTGATTTTTCAGATGAGGACGGGTTTCGGGCCCAGGCACGGCGCTCGGCAACCTTGGGCATGGCCGGCAAATGGGCCATCCATCCCAAGCAGGTCGCGCTTGCCAATGAGATCTTCACGCCCTCCGAAGCAGCTGTGACTGAGGCGCGCGAGATCCTGGCGGCCATGGAGGCCGCAGAGAAGGCCGGCCAGGGCGCTGCGGTCTATAAGGGCCGGCTGGTCGATCTTGCCTCGATCCGCCAGGCCCAGGTGATTGTGCGCCAGGCCGAGATGATCACCGGCTGAGCGGTCGCTCGATGGAGCGCGCGCCCGGTCTGCGCCGGTCGCTGTCGCGGGCCGGTCTCATCCGAGACCGCGCTCCCACCGCTGCTCGCGCACCCCGCCCTGCCATTGATCCAGCGCAGTCTCGCCGCGCAGAACAAACCCGGCGGCGCTGTAGAGATGGGCGGCCGCATCGAGCCCGGCAAAGGTGGTAAGCCAGGTCAGCCGGTGCGGTCCGGCATCGACAAAGCCCAAAGCCTCTGCCAGCAAAGCGCGGCCATGGCCCGCACCGCGCAGCACGGGGTCGAGCACAAACCAGCGCAAATGCGCACCCGTGCCATCGCGCTGCGACCCGTCGATGCAGATCGAGCCAGCCACGCGCCCATCGCGCCAGATCGACAGGGCCAGGTCGCGCCCTTCCAGATAACTGTGAAAGAACGTGGCCATCTGCGCGGCAAGCCGGGTTTCGAACACCGCACCAAAGCCCCAATGCGGGCCGTAATAGGCCATATGCCCTTCAAGCATCCCGGCAATCAGACCCGGCGCGTATCCCTCGCGTCGCTGCAATTCCATTGCGCTCCACCCGTTTGCCTCCGGCATTGCGTCTCTATATAGGGCGGAAGAAGGCGAAGGACCGATCCTCTGCCGGAGTTTGAGCGGGCGCGCGGATGCAAAGCTATCTTGAGTTCGAAAAGGCGCTGTCGGAGATCGAGGGCAAAGCCGTCGAACTGCGCAGTTTGGCACAGCGCAATCCCGGCATGGATGTGGTGGGCGAGGCGGAGGGGCTCGACGAAAAGGCCCGCGAGATGCTGCGCGAGCTTTATTCTGGGCTCGATCCCTGGCAAAAATGCCAAGTCGCGCGCCACCCCGCCCGGCCGCACACCGCTGCCTATCTCAACGAGCTTTTTACTGAGCTCACACCGCTGGCCGGCGATCGGGGGTTTTCCGACGACCATGCCGTTCTGGGCGGATTGGCCCGGTTTCAGGACCGTCCTGTCGTCGTCCTGGGCCACGAAAAAGGCCATGATACCAAGTCGCGCCTGCATCACAATTTTGGCATGGCCCGGCCCGAGGGCTACCGCAAGGCCTGGCGGCTGATGGATCTGGCCGAGCGGTTCGGGCTGCCGGTTCTCGCGCTGGTCGACACCCCCGGCGCCTTTCCCGGCAAGGGTGCGGAGGAGCGTGGCCAAGCCGAGGCGATCGCCCGGTCAACCCAGCGCTGTCTGAACCTGGGAGTGCCGCTGGTCTCGGTGATCATTGGTGAGGGCGGCTCGGGCGGCGCGGTCGCATTGGCCAGTGCCGATCGGGTGGCGATGCTTGAGCACTCGGTCTATTCGGTGATTTCCCCGGAAGGCTGCGCGTCGATCCTGTGGAAAGACGCCGAGAAAATGCGCGAGGCGGCGACGGCACTTCGGCTCACCGCACAAGATCTGCTCAAACTCGGCGTGATCGACCGCGTGATCCCCGAGCCGCTCGGCGGCGCCCAGCGGCATCCAAAGGAGACGGTGACGCGGGTGGGGCGGGCGCTGAGCGCGATGCTCAAGGAGCTCGATGGCCTGTCACCCGATGAGTTGCGCGCGAAACGTCGCGCGAAATTTCTGGGCATGGGCAGCAAAACCCTGGCCTGAGGCTTGCCCGCACAACGCGGCCGCGCCCAGCGCTTCCAAGACGCGGACGCGGTGGTACCAGACCCTTCAGGCGGGCCCGACGCTTTGGGCCTCCTGGGCGAGCGCGTCGCTGGCGGCTTCGATGCGGCCTTCGATCTTGCGCATAAATTCGGGAACCGGCAGCCCGGGCGCGATGGGCTCCAGAAACTCAACCACCGCGATGCCGGGTCGCCGATGCAGGCTGCGCCGACCCCAGAAGAGCCCGGCATTCGTGGCCACCGGCACCGCCACCATGCCGTGCCTGTCGTAAAGCACCGCGGCGCCCGGGCGGTAGCGCATCTTGGCGCCAGGTGCCACGCGGGTGCCTTGCGGATAGATCACCACCTGCCCATCAAGATCCGATTTCTCCACATCGCGCACCAGGCCGCGCAGGGCCTTGGCCCCCGATGCGCGCACCACGGGCGTGCAGCCAATGCGCCAGGCGTAAAACCCCAGCACCGGCATCCATTTGAGCTCGGCCTTCATCACAAAGCGCGGCTGCGGCAGCGCATAGGTCAAAATCAGCACGTCGAGAAAGCTCTGATGCTTGGCAATGACGAGTGCCGGGTCCTGCGGCACGGGGCCACGGATCTCGACATGCAGCCCGCACAGATGGCGCAGGAGCCAGAAGGCGATCGCCACAAAGCGCTTCATCGACCAGAGCGCAGCGTGGCGCGACAAAGCGGCCGCTGGTGCAAGCAGGAGGCCCATCGCGCCCATCACCGAGTAAAAAAGCGCATCAAAGAGAAGCGACCGGGCCAGCAGCATGGCTAATTCACCCCTCCC
>JBCDDO010000057.1:0-10328 GCA_039180245.1 Pseudomonadota bacterium
ATCTACCGCACCCAACCGAGCTGGACCAGGGCCGGCAATGATGCCGCGGTGGCCAATGCGCTGCGCCAGATCGGCAAGCTGGCAGGGCTGACCGATGATGAGCTCTCGGCCTGTCTCTCGGACCAGGCCTATGCGAATGCGCTGGTCGCCGGGTATAAGGAGAACGCCGCGCGTGACCGGATAGAGGCCACGCCGACCTTCCTTCTGAACGGCGAGACTGTGTCCAACCGTCCTTGGGAAGAGCTCAAATCACTGATTGAAGCGGCGCTCAGCTGAGGCGCGCGCGGGGAGGTCTGGGCGGCTGCGGGTCGATTGCCGCGGCCGCCGAGCGTTCACCCTATCCTAAAGGATCAGATCGGGCCGCCCGATCTCTGAGACGTTTTGCACAAGGATCCGGATCTCCGGTGCAAAATCGGCATCGATGCTGACCTCAAGAAACCCGACGCTGAGCCAGCGCACCTGACCTGCGCCGCTGAACCCCACGTCTGAGCCGATGAAGCTGAGCGGCTGAATGCCCGGCAAGGCGATGTTCCCGTCGATGGTGGCCAGGTTGATGCGGTCGCCCTCCGCGCGGTCGAAATCGCGGATCGTGTCGCGCGTGGCCGGGGTCAGCCCGCTGTCGTTCTGACCGATGCGGAACTGGTCGGCCCCGCCCTCGCCGTTGAGAAAATCCGGGCCCAACCCACCGATCAGAATATCGTTGCCAACGCCCCCGAACAGCACGTCGAGATCGGCACCGCCCACGAGCGTGTCGGACTGGATGCCGCCGAAGAGCCGGTCGCGCACCCCGCCGCCAAAGAGCGCATCATTGCCGGCATCGCCGAGCAAAACACCCACGCCGGTGCCGCCGAACAGCCGGTCATTGCCGTCGCCGCCGCGCAAAAGGTCGAGCCCGGCGCCGCCCTGCAGCTCATCATTGCCGGCATCGCCGAACATCCGGTCGGTGCCCTCGCCGCCATTGAGCGAATCGTCGCCATCCTGCCCGATCACGAAATCATCGCCGGCCTCGCCGATCAGACGGTCATTGCCGCCCTGCCCGATCATGAAGTCGCGGCCTTCGCCGCCAAAGCCGATATCGGCGCCATCGCCGGCAATGAAGCGGTCATCGCCATCGCCGCCGCGCATCAGATCATTGCCCAAGCCGCCGATCAGCTGGTCGTCGCCGAGCCCGGCAAACAGCTGGTCATTGCCGCTGCCCGAAACCAGCGTGTCATTGCCCGCAAGCCCGGTGAGCCGGTCATTGCCATCGCCGGTTTCGAACCGGTTGTCGGCCTGGTTGCCGCTGACCACGTCATTGCCGGTTCCGGTCAAGACATTCTCGATCAGCGATCGTTCATCGTCGAGATAAAGCAGCGCATTGGCGATGTTGCCGCGGGCAAAATTCGCCGGCCCGGCCTTGCCCAGCGAGAGGTTGGAGAGCTGGTCGTCGGAAAAGGTCGACCAGCCGCCCGGCGCCAGATCCACACTCTGACCCTGGCCGTAATTGGAAAAATCATAGGTGTCGGTCCCGTCGCCATCCCAGACGGTGAGCAGGATCTTGGCATTGTAGGAGGCGCCGAACCCCTGGCTGAAATCGGCCGAGCCGTTTTCGTCGGTGATCGTCATCTCACCGGTGAGCGGGTCGAACTGATAGGTGGTGTCGCCGTCATTCGACCCCGCGCCATGGTTCGAGCCATACATGTGCTGCAGCGCCAGATAGTCGAGCTGCATATAGGTCCAGGGATATTCCTCGATCCCCGAGGCGCCGCCGCCCACATCCACGCCGACATGGCTGCGATAGGTCATGACCGAGAATTCCTGGCTGTCGACCTCCTCGGGCAGCGTGGGCAGCATCTCGGGATTGTTGGCCGTGCCATCGGCGCGGGTCTGGGTGGCATGCCCATGCTTGAGCCCCAGCGCATGCCCAACTTCGTGCAAAAGCCCCGCGGCATATTGGAAACTGCCCAGCACCGGGTTTTCATAGACCCCCAGCGTGAACCAGTTGTCGCCCATCGACGAGCCGCGGAAGAGAAACGGGTCGGGCGGCGTCGCCTCGGCCGAGCCGCGCCCGCCGGGGATGTGCAGCGAGCCATCGACGCTGCCCGCCTCGTATTGAATGGCGCTGGCCTGGGCAAAGCGCAGATTGCCGCCGCCGAAACTGGTGTCGGGGGTGAATTTGAGCTGGCTGAACACCGACAGGTTGTTGAGCCCCAGGTTCACGATCTGCTGGGCCTGGAAATTCGAGAACGGCGTAAAATCAATGATGTTCTGGTAGCCCGGCCCGCCGAAGAATTGCGGCGCGAATTCATTGGCCGATTGCGGGAAGCGGTAGGTCAGATCGGTGGTGTTCCACTGCCAGCCCCACAAAAGACCGTCGATGCGCGCATCGCCCGTGGTCGGCATCAGCAGGGGCTGTGCGTTGTTGCTGGCGATTGCGGTGCCGATATCGCCCATCGACGGGCCCACCATCACCTCGGCCTCGCGGGCACGGTAGCCGCCGCCGGTCTTGGCCGCAGATGGCAAAGCCGGCTCGGTCAGCGGGTGGCAGCAATGTTCGGGATTTCCCGCGGTTGCGGGGGTGACGTCACAGATAAAACACATGGATCCCACCAAGTCGAATTTTACACAATTATCACATTAATCAAATCGGTGGATGAAAGAAAGCAAAGCCGTTGGGCGCAACGGCCCAACGGATTTCGGCGGCGCAGGTTCAGGCGGTGAACAGCGGGTCGAAGATGAAGTCGTCGGCGTCGAGCCAGCGGGCTTTCACGCCCAGCAGCTTGACCACCTCATCGCCCAGATCGATCACCGCGCCGCCGCGCCGGTCGTGGATGCTGTCCTCAATCTGCGCAAACTCGGTGAAGCCCAGATCGCCAAGCGCGATCCTGTCGCCCTGCGCAAAGCTGAAATCGAAGATCACCTCGCGGTCCGCGCCCTCGAGGATCGCGAAGATGTCGGCCTGACCGCCGCCGATGAGCGCATCGCGGTTGGCCCCGCCCGACAGGATGTCCTCGCCAAACCAGCCCAGAACCCGGTCGCGGCCCTCGCCGCCCGACAGGATGTTTTCGCCGGTATTGCCGAGGATCCAGTTGTTCTCGGCATTGCCCGCGACATCGATATCGGCATTGCCGATGAGCGTGATCTTTTCCGCATCCTCGTCCAGCACCAGGCTGCCGGAGACATCGCCGCCGGCCAGGATGTAAAGGCCGTTCGCCGCCACCCCGACCGTGCCGAAATCCCCGATCCCCGGCCCGTCGGTGACCTTGACCACGTCGTAATCGGTGGCGTCGCCCACCGCGCGGCCGAGATTGGCATACTCATCCTTGAAAAAGGCGCCGTTCTGGAAGCCATAAACTGTGACGTCGCCGTCGAGATTGAAGCCCAGCACCACCGGGTCGTGGTCGGAATTGCGCAGTGGGCTGTCGCCGTCGAAATAGGTCGGGTCGCGGCCGAAATCGAGATTGTAGTCGAGCGCATCGGCCTCATCGGCATTCACATGCCATTCGGTCACCCCGTCGATGAGGCTGAAGAACTCCTCATTGACCATCGCGTAGTCGAGCGTGCCGGTGAACCCGTCGAAGACAAAGGAATAGGCCTCCTCGCCGATCAGTTCGCTGGCCGTGTCGACATAGCCTGCCGCCTCCAGCACCGCGACGGGGTCTTCCTGGGCATAGGCGTTGAGATCGCCCAAGACGAAGGTCGCGCCCGAGGTGGTGTTGAACGGATCGGCATTGAGGAAATCGGCAAGCTCCTGCGCCGCATCGGCCCGGGCCTGGTTCCAAAAGGCCTGTCCGTCGCCCCGGTCGTAATTCGCATCGGCGATCAGCGCGTCGATATCGGCCTGGGTGATGAGAGTGCCGCCGCCATCGACATGCGCCTGGGCGTCGCCGACCACATCTTCCAGATTGCTGTCGCCCTTGGATTTGAAGTGGTTGACGGCGACCGTGAAGCTCTCGCCCGAACCATCGGCGAACTCCACCGCCAGGGCCGGGCGGTTGCGCTGGAAATCGCCCACCTGATCGTCGGAGGAGGCCACCTGGTTGAGGACATCGGCCAGGGCAAAGGTGGTGTCGGCCGAGCTTTCCTCAAAGACCAGGAAGTCGGTCTCCTCCACCGTCACGCTGTCGACCTTGTAGATCATGCCGACCGAGATGGCGTCGGTGCCCACGAACTGGCTGCCCGGATCGACCCAGTCATAGACCGGCGCGCCCAGCTCGGCATTGACCGCATCGACCAGGAATTCGATGGCATTGCCATCCGCACCGGGCAGGAAGTCGTTTTCCAACTCCACCAGGCCCAGGATATCGGCATCGATTTCCTCGATCGCGGCGATGAGCTTTTCGAGCTGACGGTCGAATTCCTCGGAATTGTCGGCACCGCGCGGGTCGAGCCCGATCGCGGTGCTCGCGCCCGATGTGTCGAGCGTGGTGAAGAAGTTCAGCACGTTGAAGCTGGCGATCTGCAGATCTCCGCCGACATCCTCGATGGTTGGGTCGGCAGGGTTGCTGTCGGTGAATTCGTTCTCGCCATCCTCGGTGGCGCGCACCCGCCAGGTGGCCCCCGAGGCGCCATTGCCGGCCCATTTATAGTCGAGCACGCCCGAAAGCCCGGTGATCGTGTCGCCCATCGACACCGCGCTGGCCGTCTCGAAGGGCGCAAACCCGTCGAGATTGTCGATGCTGGCGTTCTGGACGTTCAGCCCGTCATCATAGGTGATGCGCAGCCCGCCGATCTCCTCCAGATAGGCCTGATAGCCCGCGGCATCCGGGGCGTTGTTCTGGGTGAACTGATCGGGGCGCTGGCCTTCGACGAGCTTGATCTCGTTGAACCGGTCGAGCTGGAACATCTCGGTGACGATCAGCTCTTCGGGGAAGCTGACCAGCATGCCCTCATAGGCCTCCAGGTCGGGCTGAAAATCGCCGCCCTGGCTGAAGCTGGTGTCGGTGATGTCGGCCAGGGTGAGCTCGGCCGCGCTCGGCAGATCGGTGGTGGAGCCGACGATCTCCACGCTTTGCACGCTGTCGATCTGGGTCTCGCCGAAGAACTCATCGACCGTGCCGGTGACCCGAACGATGTCGCCGACCTGCACATCGGTGATGAAGCTGCCGCTCTCGAAGATGAAGATGCCTTCCGAGGTGCGGGCGTTGCCATCGGCATCGCTGTCCTCCTCCTGCAGGTAAAACCCCTGCAGGTTGCGGCTGTCATCGGCATCGCCATCCTGGAAATCGCCGACAACGACCGCCTCGATGGTCACCACCGCGCCATCCATGGCGTTCTGGTCCGCCTCGCCCTGGATCTCGCTGATCAGGGTGCCGGTGAACTGGTCGTCGCTCACCGCCACGGTCAGATCGGGGACGGTGAGCCCATCGTAATCGCCATCGTCGCTGGTGAGCGCAAAGCTGATCGTGCCGCTGTGCAGGTCGGGGTCCTCATCGACCGCATCGGCCACCGCCGTGACATCGATGGTCACCGGGCCGGTGGTGCCGGCGGCAATGGTCACCTCGGTCTGGCTCAGCGCGATCTCGGCATCCGGGGTGAGGGTGATGGTGACGTCGTTTGCCGGCGCGGTGTCGAGCGCGATGGTGAAGCTGTCGGCCGCCCCGCCTTCGGCGACATCGGTGCTGCCATCGCTTTGGGTGATGCTGATGCCGGGCAGCGCGGTGCCAAGCAATGTCTGACCGGTGTTCACCGTGCCCTTGGTCTCGGCCTGTTCGCTGGCCCAGGAAAAGTCATCCGCGCTGTCGCCGATGCCCACGCGCTGAAGCGAAAAGCCAACAGGGGTCGAGGCGGATTCCTCAACGCCGATATCGGCAAACACCGTGCCGTCATTGGCCGTGAAGCTGCCCTCATAGGCGAGCGCCTCGACCAGATCGCCGGCATCGTCAAAGAGGGCGATGCCATCGGGCGGCCCGTTTTGGATGCCATTTGTCGGGAAATCGATGACGTAAAAGCCAAACCCGGCCGTGTCGCTGGGCAGCGTGACGCTCAGGTCGATGGTGTTGTAGGGCGCCAGAACGCTCGATGAGCCATTATAGAGCACCACCGACCAGCCGGTCAGATCGAGCCCCGCAGTTCCGGCGATCTCGATGAACTCACCGATGTCGGTGCCGTTATTGTCGTAGTGAATTTCATTGATAAAGGCAGCCATCGCCCTGATCACTCCCTGCCAAAGGTCGCGCGTTGGGTGTGTCTACCCGGCCTGCATGACAGGACGGCAACACATCCACAGATCGTCGGTGGCGCTGTCGGCGGGTTCGAACCCGGCATTGGCCCCGACCTGCAACGGCCGCAGCATTTTCGCGGCCGTGTCCCAATTGTCGCATCTTGGCAGATGAGGTATCATTGGGACAAGCATTTTGGGAGGAGCGATTGTGCGTCTTGTGACCGTCGCGCGGCTCGTGGCCCTGCTTTCAACAGGTCTGGCGGGTCTTGCCGGGTGCACGTCCGGCACCGCCGAGTTCGCCTTGTATGATGCGGCCTATGACGCGCAACATGCTCAAAGCACCCGCGTGCTCGACCGGCTCGGCGATGCGGAAGCCGCTCTGCGCGCGCGGCTGGCCGACACCGAGGACGGGATCCCGCCTTTCGATCCGGATCGCGCCCCCCAGATCCTTGGCCTTGGCGATGCCGACCCGCCGCTGACGGCCAGCCTGCGCCACAGCCTGGATGCGCTGAAATCCTACAATGAGGCGTTGAGCGGGCTCGCCACGGGTGCGGCGGCCGAGGCGCTGGCGCTGCGGCTGCAGACCGCCAGCACCGCGCTGGGCGAGGCCGCGCAATCCGTGCTCGGGGTCGCGGGTGTCGGCCTTGCCGGCGTCGCCGGTCTGCAGGCCAGCCTCACCGCGGCATTGCCCGCCCTACAGCAGATCGCCACCATCACGGATCGGGCACGGTTCCGCCGCGACCTGGTGGCGGCCTATCCGGCCATGCGCGATCTGCTGGAGGCGCTGCGCGGGTCCACGCCGGCCATGTTCGAGGTGATGACGCGCGCGCGCGTGGTGCCTGGGCTGTTGGAGGATGAGGTCGAAGGTGTGCCCATTGCCGATCTGCCCAAGGTCGAGGCCGACCGCAAATTGCTGGCGGGCTGGGTGCTGCTGCTCGACGCGACGTTGAGCGCGATGGATGCCGCCGTTGCGGCGGCCGACAGCCGGGATGCGGTCGACATGACCGCGCTGATTGCCGGCGCGGCCGAGGTCAAGGCGCTGGCCGACACAATCGGCGCGCTGCGCAGCGCAAATTGAGGCGCGATCGGCGGGGTGAGGTCGCGGCCGGCACGGCAAGCGAGGAGGGCGAGCATGACGCTTGACGAACTCAAGGCAGAGCTGCGGGTCTTGCGGGCTCGGGTCAAGACCGCCTTTGCCACCGCCAAAGCACAGGGCGACGCGGCTGAAATGACCCGGCTGACGGGCATTGCCGTCGAGATCGACCTCATGCTGGACAACGCGGCCCTTCTTACCCTGGCACAGCGCGTGCGTGCGGTTGCCGATTTGCGCAGCAAGATCGACGGGCAGGCCAGAGCGGTTGACCCGGGTCTCGACACCGGCTCGCTGGCTGAGCTGGAGGACATGCTCGACCGGATCATGGGCCAGACCGGTGAGGAGGAGCTGCCGCTGCGCGACGCGCTGGGCCCGGCCGGCGGCGCGGCCGCGACGCCGATCGAGCCGCCGCCCCTGGAGACCGTGGCCGCGGTCGATCCCGGCCCCGACCCGGCGGGCCGGCTGCTGCTGAGCGAGGCGCATCTTCTGGCGCTTTGGAAGCGCTCGCTCTTTCCCATCGACAGCCGCGGGCTGATCGTCTTTGGCCTGCGGGGCTGCCGCCCGGTCGAGATCTCGGGCACGGCCATGGCCATGGCGCATGAGATCACGCCCACCCCGGTCAATCTGCGGACGATGAATTGCACGCTGGGGCATTGGCGCCCCGGGGCCGGGCTGGCGCTCTTTCCCGGCTCCACCGTGCCGTTCGGCCCGGCTGTGGAAAAACGCATCGCGCAGAACGGGGTTGGCGTGAACCAGATGGGGCGGGGGCGTTACAAGCGCTACACGGCCGGATGGCACAAGCGCTCGGAAGGCCCCGCGGGGCATTGGGCGCTGCGTCAGGAATGCGCGATCACCCTGCAGCGCACCGGCGATGATGCCGATTTCGACCTGCTCGACCGGTGGGAGGCGGGCCGAAGAGCCGGCGACAACATCCATTGCGCCTTCCATATGGGGTTTGACGGCGGCAGCGCGGTGGCTGGGTTTTCCTCGCTGGGCTGCCAAACCGTGGCCGGGACGGTCAAGAAGGGCGTGAAGGGCAGCGAGGCCGGGCCGTGGCGGAGCTTCATCGCCCCCTTTGCCGATGAGCTGGGCGGGCAGGAGCGCTGCGAATATGTGCTCTTTGGCGCCGATGAGGCCCAGCAGATGATCCGCACCCGGATGGTCGGCAAGACGGTCATCCTGCGCATGGGCTCATCCGGGCCGCTGGTGGCCCAGCTTCAGGCTGCGCTCAACGACCGGGCGCAGGCGGGCCTCAAGGTCGATGGCGATTTCGGCGCCGCCACGTTTCTCGCTGTGATCGATTTTCAAACCGCCGAGTTCGGGCCGGAGGGCGATGACGGCATCGTCGGTCCGGGCACGGCGGCCCGGCTTGGGCTGACCCTGCCACTGTTCGATTTTGCCGCGGCGATCGCGGGCGGGCCAGGGCATGAACCGCCCGGCGGCGCGGGTCCCGCCGGGCCTGGCGCAGGCCCCGATGGCGACCCCGACGGCGGCCCCGACGGCGGCCCCGACGGCGACGCACCGGAGGGCGTTGTGGGGGCAATCGCCTCAGGCACGCCGCTCGCATGGGGCAAGATCACCCGCGACAAGCATGGGCAGGCCTTCAATGACCGGGTGATCGAGATCGCCAACGGGCTGCGTGCCGATCCCAATCATCTGATGGCGGCCATGGCCTTTGAAAGCGCCGACACATTTCGCACCGACATCCGCAACCCGATCAGCAATGCCACGGGCCTGATCCAGTTCATGGATTTCACCGCCGAGGAGCTGGGCACCACGCTCGATGCCCTGGCCGCCATGACGGGGCTGGAGCAGCTCGATTTCGTCGAGCGCTACTTCGCCGGAAAGGCGCGGGGCCGGCCGCTGACATCGCTCAGCGACATCTACATGGCGATCCTTTGGCCCAAGGCGATCGGCGAGCTGGAAAGCTTCGTTCTGTTCTCACAGGGCGAGAAGGCCTATGAGCAGAACAAGCCCCTGGATGTGAACAAGAACGGCGCGGTCACCAAGGCCGAGGCGACCAGCAAGGTCCAAGGCAAGCTGGTGCTGGGCATGAAGGCGAACCGCTTCGGGTGATCCTGGGCCGCGTGCGGCCCAGGAGTGTGCGGTAAGGCGCAGGTCTGAGGTTTAACGTCTCAGGTCCCAGCGCGCGGGGCTCAGCGGCTCAGCGCGCCGATGCCCGAAAAGCGGAAGGCTTCCACTTCCAGCGCGTTGATTTCCTCAAGGCTCATCTGGTCATGCGCGACGGTGATGCGGCCCAGGAACACCAGCGGCAGCTCGTCATTGCGCCCTTCCAGATCGGCCTTGATCGCCTCGGCGGTCGCGGCGCCCACATCATCGCTCATCCGCATGGGCGTGGCATCAAGCTCGCCCCGGCGGATGGCTTCGAGCTCAAGCCCGGTGCCGCCCCAGCCGGTCGAAAAGATCTCCTTTTCCTTGGCCATGGCAAGCTGTGCCTCGACCGAGCCCATCGCCATGGCGGTGTTGGCATTGTGGATCACCGTCGCCTCCGGATAGGCCTGCATGATCAGCGAGGTGCCCTCGAACCCGCCCTCGCGCTGATACTCGCCGTAATGCTCATAGACCGTGGTCCAGCCGGCTTTCTCCTCGACACAGGCCTTGAAATCGCCCGAGCGCTGGTTGTCGGTGATGCCGGGGATGCCCCGGTTCATCGCCATGGTGATGTCCTCGCCCAGCCGCGAGATCATGTAGTCGCACATCACCAGCGCGCCGGCAGCCGAAGAGAAATCGAACCAGACCGTGGGCTGGTTGGTCAGATCCTTCAGCGGGGTGTGGAAGGCCCAGACATAGGTGGTGAACCCGTCATTGCCGGCCAGCTTGTCGATATTGTCGGCCTGAATCGCAAGTTCGGACGGGCCGAAGATCACATAATCATAGATGTCGGCATCCTGTTCGACCTGGTTGGCATAGGTCGATTGCAGCGAATGCTCGATCTGGCGGCTGGCGAACTCCGTGGTCTCATAGGCGATGCCCAACTC
The DNA here is from genome assembly GCA_039180245.1 of Pseudomonadota bacterium. Taxonomy (GTDB): domain Bacteria; phylum Pseudomonadota; class Alphaproteobacteria; order Rhodobacterales; family Rhodobacteraceae; genus J013. The sequence goes on from JBCDDO010000057.1 coordinate 10,235, forward strand.
ATCGAGGCGCTTGGTCAGAGCCAGGTAGTTGCGTGCCCAGAAGTCCGACGTATCGGCGGAGGGATAGATCAGCGCGATCTGCACTGGGTTCTCG
>JBCDDO010000058.1:0-10322 GCA_039180245.1 Pseudomonadota bacterium
AGGGCGAGCTGGCCCATCGCCTGGGCCAAGGGCTGGCCCTCAAGAAGATGCATGTGCAGGACCGACACAAAGCCCGCCCGGTCGGCGCCCGACTTGCAGTGATAGAGCACCGGCGGTTCGGCGGCACGCATGGCGGCCACGATCTGGGCAAACTCATCGCGGCTGGGAAGCTGGCGCGACCGCGCGGTGATCCGGTGAAAGCTGAGCCCCGCTGCGCTGCAGGCCTCGATCTCCAAGGGCAGCGATCCGAACATCAGCCCGCCGCGCAGGCTGAGCACGCTGCGCCCGCCTTCGGCTGAAAAGCGCCGGATCAAGCCGGGTGAGGGCTGCGCCGCCCGCGCCGCGTTGGGCGAGAGCCAATGATAATTCGGATAGACCGCGCGAAAGATGCCGTGATCGGCAAACAGCATGTTGGTCCAGGCCGAAACGCGTTGCCAGCGGGTTTGCGGCGGGTCGGACCATCGCGCCGCATCGCGGTCGCGTCTTGCTATCCGGCTGGCCGCGTCGCGACGAAACAGCATGAGTCAAACACACCCCTTGCACGTGCAACCGATCAGGCTGAGCTCGCAGACATGTTGGAATGCAGCCGCGCCCCAGCCCGAACCCCGCCTTCCATTCTGCGCATCACGCCCTACGGCCTCCCCAGTAGATTGTAAATGGGCGGTTCGATATCGCGCCTTTGGGCGGCCCAGATGCTGCAGACCCACATCCGGCCGCTGCGACAGTTCCGTGTCAACCTTCCGAAAACCAAATTTGAATTAGCAACGTATCACCCAAAAGGAGAGTAAGAGATGCAGCACAGCGAAGACAAGCAGGCGCGCGTCCCGACCCTGGCCGATCGGACGCTTCTGATCGTCGATGAGGAGCGGAGCTTCACCGAGGGACTGGCATCGGCCATGTTGCGCCGGGGCTTTGAGGTTGTGTGCGCCGGGTCCGCCGGGGCTGCGCTGGATCTGATCGAAGAGCGGCCGCCGGCCTTCATGGTGACCGAGCTTCGGCTTCGCGATGGCAGCGGGCTCGACATTGTCGAAGCCTTGTGCGCCGCCAGTCAGACCGCGCGGCCGGTGGTTGTCACCGGATTTGGCGATGTCCCCACGGCGGTGGCGGCGGTCCGGGTCGGGGCGCTCGACTATATCTCCAAGCCTGCCTCGGCCGATGATGTGCTTGCGGCCTTGCTGGCACCGCGCGGTGGCAAGCCCATGCCGCCGAAAAATCCGATGACCCCGTCGGAACTGCGCCAGGCGCATATCGACCGGGTGTTCGAACTCTACGGGCACAATGTCTCGGAAACCGCGCGGCGGTTGGACATGCACCGGCGCACCTTGCAGCGGATCCTCGCGCGGCGCTGACCGGCTGGACCGCGCCTCGGCGCCCTGCTAGATCCTGCCCGCGGGGTCTGGAGGAGAGCCGATGGAGCGTGGCGGACCGATGAGCGTGCTGGTTCTCAACGGACCGAACCTCAATCTTCTGGGCCAGCGACAGCCCGAGATCTATGGACACAGCACGCTGGATGAAATCGAGGCTGGCACAGCCGCGCTCGCAGCCGAGCTTGGTCTGGTGCAGGAATGGCGCCAATCCAACCACGAGGGTGTGCTGATCGATTGGGTGCAGGCGGCGCGAGCGGCCACCGATGCGATCATCGTCAATCCCGGTGCGTTCAGCCACAGCTCCATTGCGCTGCTCGACGCACTGAACGCGTATGACGGGCCGGTGATCGAGGTGCATCTTTCCAACATTCACAAGCGCGAGGCGTTTCGGCACCATTCTTTTGTGTCGCAGCGGGCCGATGCGGTCATCGCCGGATGCGGCGCGGGCGGCTATGCGCTGGCCTTGCGGCATGTCGCCCAGCTTCTGGGGCGGGATCGCGGCTGATCAGCGGGGCCCAAGCGGCAGCGGACATCTCGCGCGACCAGACCCTGTCACGTTTCTTGCGTGGCGCAGGCGATGCGCCCAAACGGGCCGCGATTGGCGCAGATCGGGCGACCCCGGCCGCTTCGGCTTGCGCTTTGCACGCTGCAACGTAGTCTGCGAACGCACAAAAAACCGGGGGGAGGGCCTGTCCGTGAGCCTTGAGGATCGCTACCCGAGCGTCGCCGATCTTGCCGCCAAAGCGCGCCGGCGCATACCGCGTTTCATTTTCGAATATATCGACAGCGGCACCGGGGCAGAGGTGGGGCTGGCGCGCAGTCTCAGCGCCTTTCAGGACATTCAGATGTGGCCCGGCGTCATGGCCGGGACCTTCGAGCCCGAAATGGCGGTCGAGCTTTGGGGCACGCGCTATGCAGCGCCCTTCGGCATCGCGCCGATGGGCATGGCCGGTCTGATGTGGCCCGGCACCGAGATCGCGCTCGCCAAGGCCGCCGAAAAGGCGCAGATCCCCATGTGCCTGTCGACGATGGCCAATGCCAATCCCGAAGCGGTGGGCCGGCATGTCGGCGATATGGGCTGGTTTCAGCTCTACCCGCCCCGTGACCCGGAGATCCGCGAGGATCTGCTGGCCCGCGCCAAGGCCAATGGCTGGAAGGTGCTGGTGGTCACGGTTGACGTGCCGGTCGGGTCGAGCCGCGAGCGCCAGCGCCGGGCCGGTGTGCGCCTGGGCCTGCCGCAGCAGCCGCTGCAAATGATCGACATTCCCTTTCGCCTGCCCTGGCTTTATGCCCTCTGGCAGAGCGGCCGGCCGCGGTTTTGGACCGTGGAGCCCTATACGGGCGGGCCGAGCCTGAAGGCCTTTGGCGAGTATCTGGCCACCCAGGTCGACATGACGCCAAGCTGGGAGTATCTGGCCGAGCTGCGCGATATCTGGGACGGGCCGCTGGTCGTCAAGGGCATCTTGCGGCCCGAGGATGCCGAACGCTGCATTGAACTGGGTGTCGATGGCATCGGCGTGTCGAGCCATGGCGCGCGCCAGCTCGACGCGGTGCCCGCAGCCATCGATGCCTTGCCGGCCGTCAAGGCGGTGGTCGGCGACCGGGCCAAGATCGTCTTTGACAGCGGTCTGCGCGGCGGGCTCGACATCGCCCGGGCCATCGCGCTCGGTGCTGACATGTGCCTTCTGGGCCGGGCCTTTGGCTATGGCGCCGGCGCGCTGGGCCTGAAGGGCCCCGCCCATGTCGCCAAAATGCTGCGCGATGATCTGCGCAATGTGATGATCCAGATGGGCGCACACGGCCTAGAGGATCTGCCCGGCTGCCTGGTCAAAAAAGAGGGCTGGCCGCGCAACACACCGGCGCCTTGAGGCGCTGCACCTAGTGGCCCCCAGCCCGGGCCCCGCCCATTGCACCGCGCGCGCGTCCGGCCTAAGGAAGGCCCCGCGCGCATGACGGCATAGGAACAGGGATACGCGGCAAAGAGCATGACAGACCGGCCCAACATCCTGATCCTGATGGTCGACCAGCTCAATGGCAGGTTCTTTCCCGACGGGCCCGAGGCCTGGTTGCACACCCCCAATCTGGCCCGGCTTGCCGAGCGATCGGTGCGGTTTGCCAATGCCTATTGCGCCTCGCCGCTTTGTGCCCCGTCGCGCGCAAGTTTTATGACCGGCATGCTGCCCTCGCGCACGCATGTTTACGACAATGCCGCCGAGTTTGCCTCGGATCTGCCAACATTTGCCCATCATCTGCGCCGGGCCGGGTACCGGACCGTCCTGTCGGGAAAGATGCATTTTGTGGGCCCCGACCAGCTGCACGGGTTCGAGGAGCGGCTGACCACCGATGTCTATCCGGCCGATTTCGGCTGGACGCCGGATTGGCGCCGCCCGGGCGAGCGGATCGACTGGTGGTACCATAATCTGGGCTCGGTCACTGGGGCAGGACCCGCGGTCAGCTCCAATCAGCTCGATTTTGACGATGAGACGACCTTCGAAGCGGTCGGCGCGTTGCGCAATCTTGCACGGTCGGAGGATGCGCGTCCCTGGTGCCTGACGCTGAGCCTGACCCACCCACATGACCCCTATGTCAACCGCCCCGAATACTGGCAGCTTTACGATGACTGTCCGGCGCTCGACCCTCAGCGCGACGATCTGCCAGGCGACCCGCACAGCGCCCGGCTTGTGGCCGCCAATGACGCGCCGCGCTTTGCAATCACGCCGCAGGATGTGCGCCGGGCGCGGCAGGGCTACTTCGCGTCGATCTCTTATGTCGATGCGCGCATCGGCGAGGTGCTGGCGGCGCTTGACGCGATGGGCGAGGAGACGGCGCGCAACACCGCCATTCTCTTTCTCTCCGATCACGGCGATATGCTGGGCGAGCGGGGCCTGTGGTTCAAGATGAGCTTTCGGGAGGGCTCGGCGCGCGTGCCGATGATGCTGGCCGCACCCGGGCTCGCATCAGGGCGGGTCGACACCCCGGTCTCGACCCTCGATGCGGTGCCGACGCTGGCCGATCTTGCCGGTCTGAACATCGAAACGATCGCCCATTGGCTCGACGGGGTCAGCCTGCTGCCCGTGGCCGAGGGCGGCACCCGCGCGCCCGTGCCGATGGAATACATGGCCGAGGGCTCGATCGCGCCGATGGTCTCGCTGGTCGACTGGCCCTGGAAGATCGTGCTCTGCCCGGCCGATCCGGATCAGCTCTTCCGGCTCGACACCGATCCCGAGGAGGCGCGCGACCTGGCGCGTGACCCCGATCATGCCGAGCTTGCCGAGCGGCTGGTGGATGCGGTGGCGCAGCGCTGGGATCTGCAGCGCATCGACCGGGATGTGCGCGAAAGCCAGGCGCGCCGGCTGGCGGTCTATCCCGCGCTGCGGGCCGGGGCGCACTATCCGTGGGATTGGCAACCGCTCAAACGCGCCTCCGAGCGGTTCATGCGCAATCATCTGGACCTCAACCGGCTGGAAGACGACCGGCGGTTTCCCAAGAATGGCTGACCGGGTCGCCTGATGGAGGCCGACTATGTCATCGTCGGCGCCGGCTCGGCGGGCTGCGCAATCGCCCATCGCCTGGCCGAGGCGGGGCGCTCGGTCATTGTGGTGGAACATGGCGGCACCGATGCCGGGCCGCTGATCCAGATGCCCGGCGCGCTGAGCTATCCGATGAACATGTCCCGCTATGACTGGGGCTATATCTCCGAGCCTGAGCCGCATCTGGGCGGGCGGCGGCTTGCCTGCCCGCGCGGCAAGGTGGTGGGCGGCTCATCCTCAATCAACGGCATGGTCTATGTCCGCGGCCATGCCCGAGATTACGACCATTGGGCCGAAAGCGGCGCGGATGGCTGGGCCTATGCCGATGTGCTGCCCTATTTCAAGCGCATGGAGCGCTGGCGCTCGGACGGGCATGGCGGCGATGCCGACTGGCGGGGGCGCAGGGGGCCCCTGCATGTTGGCCGCGGGCGGCGTGACAACCCGCTGACCCGGGCCTTTGTCGAGGCCGGGGGGCAGGCCGGCTATGAGCTCACCTCGGACTATAACGGCGAAAAGCAGGAGGGCTTCGGCCCGATGGAGATGACCGTCTGGCAAGGGCGGCGCTGGTCGACGGCCAATGCCTATTTGCGACCGGCCCAGCGCAGCGGCAAGGTTCGGCTGGAGCGAGCCCTGGCGCGACGGGTGGTCCTTAAAGACGGCCGCGCGCAGGGGGTCGAGGTGTCGCGCAACGGGGCCACCCACGTGATTGCGGCGCGCGCCGAGGTGATCCTGGCGGCCTCGTCGATCAATTCACCCAAGCTGCTGATGCTCTCGGGCATCGGTCCGGCCGCGCATTTGGCCGCGCATGGCATCGAGCTGGTCGCCGACCGACCGGGCGTGGGCAGCAATCTGCAGGACCATCTGGAGCTTTACATCCAGCAGGCCGCGACCCAGCCGGTGACGCTCTATCGCTACTGGTCGCTTCTGGGCAAGGCCTGGGTGGGTGCGCGTTGGCTGTTGACCAAGACCGGGCCGGGCGCATCGAACCAGTTCGAGAGCGCCGCTTTCATCCGCTCGAAACCGGGGGTGGAATACCCCGACATCCAGTACCACTTCTTGCCGCTCGCCGTGCGCTCTGACGGGCAGGCCGCGGCCGAGGGACACGGGTTTCAGGCCCATGTCGGGCCGATGCGCTCGCCCTCACGCGGGACGGTGCGGCTGCGCTCAGCCGATCCGGCCGCGCCGCCGGCGATCCAGTTCAACTATATGAGCGATCCGCAGGACTGGGCCGATTTCCGGACCTGCATCCGGCTGACGCGCGAGATCTTTGGGCAGGCGGCGTTTGCGCCCTATCGCGGGGCCGAAATCCAGCCCGGCGCGGCGGTGCAGTCGGACGACGAACTTGACGCATTCATCCGCGAGCATGTGGAGAGTGCCTATCACCCCTGCGGTACGGCGCGGATGGGCCGGGCCGACGATCCCATGGCGGTGGTGGATCCGCACTGTCGGGTGATCGGGGTGGAGGGCCTGCGGCTGGCCGACAGCTCGATCTTCCCCCGCATTCCCAACGGCAATCTGAACGGCCCGTCGATCATGACCGGCGAGAAGGCGGCCGACCATATCCTTGGCCGCCCGCCTTTGGCGCGCGAGAACGCGCAGCCCTGGATCAATCCGCGCTGGCGCGAGGCCCAGCGCTAGGTCCAGCGCTAGGTCCAGCGCTCGGCCCAGCGCTCGGCCCGGCTTGGGTGTTCAGCGAAACTCGCTGCGCACCCCGTCCAGCACCGCCCGAAACCAGGCCAGCGTGGTCAGCACGTTGCGCTCTTCGATGCCGCCTTCGACCACGACATTGAGCTGCACGGTCAGATCGCCGTCGCGGTCGATGAAGAGCTTGCCGTAATGGTAGTTGGCGTTCCACTCATTGACCTGCCGCGCGGAGGGGCGCGCCTCGAAGAAATAGCTGCGCCATTCAAAGCCCAGGCAATCGCTGTCGGGATACGCGACCGAGCTCATATCGCCCCCGTCGCATTCGTAAAAATAGACCTGGAACGAGGTGCCGTCGATCCGCCCTTCCAGCGTGGTGTCGCCGCCCGAGGGGTCGACCTCGACCATGTCGACATGATCGCCGATGATATCGTAAAGCGCATTGGGCGAGATCGTCGCCATCGAGGTCGGCTCACGCACCGTCTCGATCACAACCTCAGGCTCGGACTGCTCGGTCGCATCTTCTTCGGCGACCACGGGGTCGGATTTGGGCAAGGACTTGCGCGGCAGATCCTCGATGCCGTTGTCGTCCTCGGCCACGACCTCTTCGGCAGGCTCGGCAGGGGTCTCTTCGACCACCTCCTCAGCCACCTCCTCGGCGGCGTCTTCGACAGCCTCCTCGACGACCTCTTCCTCGGTGTCGGTCACAGCCGGTGTTGTGCGCTTGAGGAACGGCGCCAGCGGATTGCTGTCATCGCTGGCATCGGCCTGCGCGAGAATCAGATTTGGCTGCTGGGTGGACCCAAGATCACTGGCCGCGACGGAAAACGGCAAAGCGATGGCGGAACACAAAAGAAGTGCGGAAATCGGACGATGACGCATTGGAAGCTCCTTGTTCGTCTTGGCGCGCGAACCTTAACAGCAGATCGCAGAATCGAGAAAGAGGTTCCGATCCGGCCCGGTTTTGCGGCCCCAGTGGCCCGGGCCGGCCTCGCCGCCAAGGAAATGGCCACCGGCGCCGGCGGCCTGCGCTGCCGTGGCCCGGTCCGACGGCGGCACCGGCAGCACGCAACTGGACCTCAGCGCGGCACCCGCAACACTGCCTGAAGCCCGCCAAGTTCGGTGCTGTGTCCCAGCTCCAGCGTGCCGCCATGCGCATGCGCAATGTCGAGTGTGATGGCAAGCCCCAGCCCGACCCCGCCGCCGGCATCCTGGTTGCGCGACTCGTCGAGCCGCATGAAGGCGCGCAGCGCCTGTTCGCGGCGATGCGGCGGGATGCCCGGCCCATCATCTTCAACCACGAAATCGACCCAGCGCGGCAGGACGCGGAGCGAAAAGCGCACCTGGCCGCCATAGGTCGCGCCATTGTCGAGCAGGTTGTGCAGGGCCCGGCGCATGGCGACCGGGCGCAGCGAAACGCTGGCGCTGCGCGCCGGCTGGCGGGTGGGCAGATCAAGGGTGATCTCGCCGCCGCTGCGACGGCCGGCCATGGCCACGTCGCGGGCGAGTGCGCACACATCCGTGGGCACCGGCACCTCATGACCCTCGCCTCGGGCGAAAGCCAGAAAGGCCTCCAGCATCCGCTCCATCTCGCTCACATCGCGGGAAATCTCATCGGCCTCCGGGCTGGGTTCGGCCATGGCCAGCGCAAGGCGGATCCGGGTCAGCGGGGTGCGCAGATCATGGCTCACCCCCGACAGCATGCGCGTGCGCTGTTCGATCTGGCGCTCGATGCGGTTTCGCATGGCCACAAAGGCGGTGCCGGCGCTGCGCACCTCATCGGCGCCGCGTGGACGAAACCGAATGGTGCGGCCTTTGCCGAACGCTTCGGCGGCCCGTGCAAGATCGCGGATGGGACGGATCTGGTTGCGCAGGAACACAATGGCAATGGCGCAGAGCACGCCTGAGGTTACGATCATCCAGACCAAAAGCAGGTGCGGGTTGGAGGCGACCATGCGCCGGCGCGGGATTTCGGCCAGTAGCACCCCGCGCGAGGTGGCGACCTGCAAGAACACCACCTTGTCATCGCCCAGAAGGTCGATGGCCACGGGGCGTCCGATGGTTTCGGCCAGCGCCCCGGCAAGCGCCGCGCCGGAGAGATCGTAAAAGCGCCGTGTGACATCCGAGGTCACTTGCGCGGTCGGATCGATGGACAGAAACAAACCAAGCGGCACCGCCACCGTGTCGAGCGTGCGGCGCGCCGCATCGAGCGTCTCCGCCTCTTCGACCGTGGCAATGGCATAGCGGATCTCCAGCGCCACTGCATCAGCCATTTGCTCGGTCACACCCTCGAAATGCCGCTGGATCACGACCACCGCCACCACCGCCTGCAACAGAAGGATCGGCGCCAGCAAAATCAGAAGCGCCCGGCTGAACAGGCGCCGCGGCATCGTGCGTTTGATCCATTGCATGTCCATGGGCGGACGCTAGCTTTGCGATGTCACAGGAGCAAGCGGAGGCGGGCATGGCGCAGGTCGGATCACAGGCAGCCTCGCCGTTTCGGACCGACCATGCCACCGTGCCCGGTGAGGTGGAGCGGCTGGAGCCTGGGATCCGGGCGATCACGGCACCCAACGCCTCACCGATGACATTCACCGGCACGCGCAGCTATCTGGTTGGCGAGGGCACCGTCGCGCTGATCGATCCAGGACCCGACATCGCGGCGCATGGACGGGCCATTCGGGCGGCGCTGGCACCGGGCGAGCGGATCAGCCACATCCTTGTGACCCATTCGCATGTCGATCATTCGCCCCTGGCCCGGCGGATCGCCGCGGAGACGGGCGCACCGGTCCACGGCTTTGGCGCGCATGGGGCCGGCATGCGCCCGGCCATGGCCGAAATGGCCGCCCAGGCGGGGCGCGCCGGCGAGAGCCTTGGCGGCGGCGAGGGGGCCGACACAGGTTTCGCACCGGATGTCGCGCTGGCCGATGGTGCCATCGTCGAGGGCGATGGCTGGCGGCTGACGGCGTTGCACACCCCAGGGCATTTGTCGAACCATCTGTGCTTTGCGCTGGAGGGCGGCGGCGCGCAGGCCGGAGCGGTGTTCTCGGGCGATCATGTGATGGGCTGGGCGACCACTCTGGTCAGCCCGCCGGAAGGGGATCTGACGGCCTTCATGGCCTCGCTGCGGCGCTTGGCGGGGCGCAGCGACCGGGTCTATCACCCCGGCCATGGCGCGCCGGTTGCGGATCCGGCCGGGGTCGTCGCCCATATCCTGGCGCATCGCGAGATGCGTGAGAGCCAGATCCGCACCGCGCTGCGCGACGGGCCGGCGGATGCCGTCACGCTTGCGCGCCGCATCTATATCGATCTGGATGCACGCCTTCTGCCGGCCGCGACACGGAATGTTCTGGCGCATCTTCTCGATCTGAGCGAGCGCGGCTTGGCGGCGCCTGAGGGTGCGCCCGGCGCTGCGGCGCGGTTCGGTTTGACGCCGTGACGCAATGATATCGCATTTGTCGGAGACGGCTCGCGCCCGAGTGCACGGACCTGCATGCGTTAGGGCCGGCGTGCGACCGCAATGGCCGTGGCCTGAACGGCTGTGAGATGAACGGCTGTGAGATGAAGGGCATGGGTTGCAAATGGCGCAGCGCGAGGGCGCGCGGTGGATAGGCGCCGGCCACGGACAGGCAGCCCCCCTAGGAGTGGGCACCCGCTACGGACAGGCGCCTATGCAGAATGGGCGCCCATGCCGAACGGGCGCCTGCTGCGAACTGCGCCCGCAATGGAGGGCGCGTGTTGGGCAAATCGGTTGAGGACAGGCGCAAACTGCGGAGAGGGTTTG
>JBCDDO010000059.1:0-10290 GCA_039180245.1 Pseudomonadota bacterium
ATACTCGAAACACCTCACTAATACTTCAAAACTGCCTCCAATATTTTCAAAACTCGCTTTAACACAATTAACCTGGGGCGTTTTGCATAATGGGCTGTCGGTGTTTCCCGAGGCGGTGGCGGCGTTGTCTGCGTTTCGCGCCAAAGGCGGGCAGGTGGTGTTGCTGACCAATGCGCCCCGGCCGCAGGGCGAGATTGCCGCGCAGCTTGCCGCGCTGGGGGCGCCGGAGAGCTGCTATGACAGCATCGTCACGTCGGGCGACGCCGCACAGGCGGGCCTCGCGGCCGGCCTGGTCGGCCATGCGGTGCATCATGTCGGGCCAGACCGCGATCTGTCCTTTTTCACCGACCTGCCCGCGGGGGTGCGCGCCGAACGCCCCATTGACAGGGTGCCGCTGCGCGCAGCGGAGGGGATCGTTTGCACCGGCCTTGTGGATGACGAGACCGAAACCCCGGACGACTATCGCCCCCTGATCCTGGAGGGCGTGTCGCGCGGGCTCAAAATGCTTTGCGCCAACCCCGACATCTTTGTCGATCGAGGCGACCGCCGGGTCTGGTGCGCCGGCGGCATCGCCGCAGCCTATGCCGAGGCGGGCGGAACGGTGCTCTATTTCGGCAAACCGCACGCGCCGATCTATGCGCTTGCACAGCAGCGCCTGGCCGCTGCAAGCACCGACGCACCGTCCAAGGACCGCATTTTGTGCGTGGGCGACGGCATTGGCACCGACATCGCCGGCGGGATCGGCGAAGGCTATGACACGCTTTTTGTCACGGGCGGGTTGGCGGCGCCCGCCGTCGGGCAAACGCGTGAGCGGCCGGACCCGACCCGGCTTGCAGGTTTTCTGGCCCAACACGGGCTCAGCCCGACCGTGGCGATCTCGATGCTGCGCTAACCCGGCGCTCGGCCAGGGCGGCACGCATCCTGGTTGGACTGTGCGCCTTCGCACATGCAGCGCAACAAAGTTACGAGAATCAGGCTTAACGACATTTTTTCTTGCGCACCGGACTCGACAGATCCGTCCCCTCACGCTAGCTTCCGCCGCACAGCAACGGGTGTCCGCGTATCGGAATTGGGTGAGGAGCCGCCGTCATGTTCGACCAGCCGCCAAGCGAGCGTGCCAGCCAAAAAGGCACGATCTATCTTGAGGATCTCTCCATCGGCCTGCGCCGGGGTCTGTCGCGCGTGGTCAGCGACCGCGACATCGCGCTTTTTGCCGAGGTGTCGACCGACCGCAACCCCGTCCATCTGGACGAAACCTATGCCCAGGGCACCATCTTTGGCGGCTGCATTGCGCATGGCATGCTGACCGCGGGGCTGATCTCGGCCGTGATCGGCGAGCAGTTGCCAGGCCATGGCACGGTCTATCTGGGTCAAACGCTGAAATTCCTGGCGCCGGTGCGGCCGGGCGATTCCGTGCGCGCGGAAGTGGCTGTCGCTGCCATTGACCCTGCGCGGCGCCGCGTCACCCTTGATTGCCTTGCCAAGGTCGGCGATACGGTCGTTCTGAAGGGTGAGGCAGTGGTGCTGGCGCCCGCGCGCGAAACCGACTGACCGGGGCGGATCGGCCCCGCCGGAGGGGTCATGCTGATCAACCGCGGGCAGGCCGGGCCAGAGGCGCGGGGCGCTGTGTGCGCGCTGGGCAATTTTGACGGCGTGCATCGCGGGCACCAATCGGTGCTTGAGATTGCCGCAACCCGCGCCAAGGCGGCCAGGCGCACGCTGGGCGTCGTCACCTTTGAGCCGCATCCGCGCAGCTTCTTTGCCCCCAATGCGCCGCCCTTTCGCCTGATGAACGCAGGCGCGCGGGCGCATCGTCTGGAGCGGCTCGGCGTAGAGGTTCTGCACGAGATCGCGTTCGACGCCGCCCTGGCCGGGCTCAGCGCCGAGGCCTTTGCCCGCGCGGTGTTGGTCGACGCGCTGGGCGTTGCGCATGTCGTGGTGGGGGCGGATTTTCGCTTCGGCAAAGGCCGGGAAGGCGACGTCGCGCGCCTCAGCGCTCTTGGCGAAATCCTCGGCTTTGGCGTGAGCGAGGCGCCGATCCTGTCAGACGCGCAGGGCGACATTTCCTCAACCGCGATCCGGGCCGCGCTCACTGACGGTCGACCCGAAGACGCGACCGCCATGCTGGGTCACCGTCACCGGATCGAGGGGCGGGTCGAGAAGGGCGACCAGCGCGGGCGGGATCTTGGCTTTCCCACTGCCAATCTTTCGATGGAGGGGCTGCATTTGCCGCGCTTTGGCGTATATGCAGTGACAGTGGATATCATCGACGGCCCCCATCAGGGCCGCTTTGGCGGGGCGGCCTCAATCGGCGTGCGTCCTACTTTTGGCGAGAATCGGCCAAATCTGGAGGTCTTTCTGTTTGATTTTTCCGGTGACCTCTATGGCGCTGAAATCTCGGTCGGCCTCGTCGAGTTTCTGCGCCCGGAACTGGCCTATGACGGGGTCGATCCGCTGATTGCGCAGATGAATGCCGATTGCGAGGCCGCCCGCGCGATTCTGGCGCAGGATGCCCATGCCCATGGTCATTGAGCGCTTTGCGCCACCCAGGCCCCGCTGACCATGCGCAGCCTCCTTTTCAATATCTGGTTTTACTCGGGAACGGCCGTGCTGGCGCTGGCGGCCTTCCTGATCAGCCCGCTTGCGGGAACCCGCACCATGCGCGGCATGCTGCATTTCTGGACGCGCATGGCGCTGTGGGGGGTGCGCAACCTGCTTGGCGCGAAGATCGAGGTGCTGGGGCGCGAGACGCTTCCCAATGACGGCCGGCCGACGGTCATCGTCTCCAAGCATCAGTCCGAGCTTGATGCGATCCTGCTTTTGAACCTCTACCCGGATCTCGGCGCCATCGCGATGCAGGAGCTTGAGCGCTACCCTTTTGTGGGCCGGATCATCCGCAAGCTGGGCTATATTCTGGTGCCCGTCTCCGGCCCGCCCGCCGGGCGCACCGAGGCGGTGATTTCGGGTGCCCGCCGGGTTCTCTCCGAGGGACGTCCGGTGCTCATCTATCCCGAAGGCATCCTGATGAAACTGGGCGCCCGGGCCCGCTATCGCTCTGGCGTGTTTCGCATCCACGAGGCGCTGGAAGTTCCGGTGCATCCGGTGGCAATGTCGGTGGGGGTGATCTGGCCGCAGCGGCGCTGGCGCAAGACCGCTGGCGCAACCGGCGGTCTGCGCTTTCTGCCGCCCATCGAGCCGGGGCTGGATCACGACGCCTTCATGGAAAGGCTTGAATCGCAGATCGAAACAGCCACGATCACCCTGATCGAGGCGCATGCATCGCCGGAGGTCGCGACGCACGCGCGGCAGAGGTGGGAAAGGCGGGCCGGAAATGACGATTGAGGCACAGCCGGGCGAGACGGGCGCTGTAGCGCCGGCACGCCCCAATCAGTTCGAACTGCTCACCGCGCGGCGCTTCTGGCCGCTGTTTTCCGTCCAGTTCCTGGGCGCGTTCAACGATCAGGTCTACAAGACCGCCTTTGTGGCCTTGTTGACCTGGCGGCTGGCGGCCGAAAAGGGGCTCGACGGCTCCATCGACATGCTCAACCAGGTTGCCGCGGGGCTGTTCATTCTGCCCTTTGCGCTTTGCTCGCCCACCGCCGGAATGATCTCCGACGGCATGGACAAGGCAGTGATGATGCGCCGGGTGAAGGGCATGGAGATCGTGCTGATGGTCCTTGCGGCCATCGCCTTCCATCTGGAAAACCTCACCTTCCTCTTTGTGCTGCTGTTTGCGATGGGCGCGCAATCGGCGTTCTTTGCGCCGATCAAATATGGCGTGCTGCCGCATTACCTCAAACGCAATGAGCTGGTCGCCGGCAATGGCCTGGTCGCCGCGGCCACCTTCATCGCGATCATCTGCGGGCAGATCGCCGGTGCCAAGCTGGTGTTGACCGATGCCGGGGTGATCATCGTGTCGGTTGCGGTGATCGCGCTTGCCGTGATCGGCTGGCTTGCCAGTTTGCGCGCGCTGCCGGTGCCGCCTTCGGCCGACCGCCCGAAGGTCGACTGGGTCTTGCCGCGCGCCATGGTCCGGCTGCTGATCGATTGTGCCAAGGTGCGCGAGCCCTTCTTTGCCATTTTGAGCTTTGCATGGTTCTGGTTTGCCGCCGCCGCGGTGCTCAGCTTCGTGCCGCCCCTGGCCAAGAACACCCTGCATGGCACCGAGGACGTCGCGCTGATCCTGCTGGTGACGTTCACGCTTGGCGTGGCGATCGGCGCGCTCCTGTGCAATGTCATCCTCAAGGGGCGCATCACCTATGTCACCGTTCCTTATGGCGCGATCGGGATGATGGTGGGCCTGGGCCTGCTCTATCTCGCGTTGCAGGGCTATGCGACGCTGCCGCCGGATGCGCCGCTTCTGAGCGGGATGGCGTTCTTGACCCGCGCCGATGGCTGGCCGATCTTGGCTGCATTCTTGCTGATGGCAAGCTTTGCAGGTCTCTTCGTGGTCCCACTTTCGGTGATTTATCAGGCCACGTCGCCGCTCGCCGCGCGTGGGCGGTTCGTGGCCGCATCGAATGTGGTCGATGCCATCGCCATGGTGTTTTCAGCGCTGGTGAGCGTGGTGCTGCTCTCGCTTGGCCTGGCGCGCGAAGAGATTTTGCTGCTTTTCGGGCTCACCGGCATTCCCGTCGCGCTGATCATCTGGCGCCATCACTTGCGTGGCCCGGATCTGCGCGCCCCGGATGCGACGTAGCGGCTCGAACAGCGCAGCCGCGCCCCGCGCGTATCGAAAGCGGCATTGCGCGGTGAGAGTGGCGCGCTGAAAACGACGCCCTGGGCAACGATGCCGCTGAAATACGGCTTTGAGAACAGCGTGCGGCGGACACCAATCGGGCATGCTGTCAGGGTTTGGCCGCTCTCCGTGGTCCGCTGAGCGCGGTGAGACCGACGATCGCCACGGTTGCGAGGGCAAAGAGCAGATAGGCCTGCGCCCCCGCCCCCGCACCCGGTGCCAGCGCGCGGCCGAGCGACGCGACGGCCGGCGCGGCGCTTCCGGTCGCAGCAAACCATCCCACGGTGAGGAGGCCGCAGCCGGCTATCGCAGCCCCGGCAAGCTGCAGCCGCCGCCTTACGGCCCGCAAAGATGCGTGGCGCGCGGTCAGGCCGCGTCGCAGGCCGCGCCAGTACTTGCCCAGATCGGCCTGGATCGCCACCACAGCCGGCACCAAGACCAGCACCAGAAGCATGCCAAAGGCGAGCCCGAAGACGATGGTGATCACCGTGGGCTTGAGGAACTGCGCCTGCACCGAGGGTTCATAGAGCAGCGGCGCCATCCCCAGCACCGTGGTCAGTGTGGTCAGCACCACCGGCCGCAGACGCCGCGAGGTTGCCTCGACCAGGGCCGGGATCAGCGCGCGCCGGCGCGCGGCCTCATCGATGGTCGAAATCAGCACAATGGAATCGTTCACGATGATTCCGGTCATGCCCAGCAGCCCCACGATCGAGAACATCGAAAGCGGCACGCCCCACCAGACATGGCCCCAAAATGCCCCGATCAGGCCGAATGGAATGATTAACATGACCACCACCGGCCGCCACCAGCTGGCAAACACCCAGGCAAGGGCCGCATAGATGCCGATCAGGCAGGCGATCAGGCCGATTAGGGCGTCGGAGAGAAACTCATCCTCCTGCTCGGCCAGACCACCCTGATCGATCCGGATGCCCCAGCGTTCGGCAAGTGCCGGCAGCACCTCTTCTTCCATAGTCGCACGGAACCGGGCCGAGGCGTCGGCATTGCCCTCCTCGACATCCGCGGTCACCGTCACCACCCGCTGCCCGTTTTCCCGCCGCACGGTGGCAAACCCGTCCGACGCAGTGATGGTGACCACATCCGAAAGTGCGACATAGCTGCCCGAGCCTGTGGCAATGCGGGTGCGCGAGAGGAAATCGGCGGTGATCTCGCTTTCGGCCATCATCACCCGGATCGTGCCGGTGCGCAAACCAACCGGAAACTCGGCCGCATCCATGCCCGAAAGGCGGCGATAAAGCTCCGTGCCGATGGTCTCGATGTCGAGACCCAGCGCCTCGCCCTGCGGGGTGAGTTCAAGCACCAGCTCGGTCTTGTCATAGGCCTGGCTGTCCTCGGGCTCGGTGACGATGTCGAACTTGGCAAGCTGGGCCTTGAGATCCTCGGCCGCGGCCTTCAGCACCTTGGCATCATCGCCATAAAGCCGCACTTCCAGATCGTTGCCGCCGGGTCCGAACCGCCCGCGCCGAAAGCTCATCGTCTCCAAAAGCGGGTGGCGCTGGATCTCTTCCTCCAGCCGCGCAACAAAGGTGGCCGAGGTCCAGCTGCGCAGATCCGGGTCGATCAGTTCGATTTCGATCGCCCCCAGCAGGTCTCCATCCTTGGCATCGCTTGCCGACAGCCCGCGCCCGGCATTCGACCCCACCCGACCCATGGCAAAGGTCAGCGGGTTTGTGCCGTCCTCGGCCTCGAACTCGGCGGATACGGCGATCACTGCGCGCTGCAACTCCCGCATCATCGCCAGGCTGTCCTCGCGCGTGGCACCGGGCAACATGGCAAAATTGCCGATCACATTGCCTTCTTCCGGCGCGTTGAAAAAAACAAAGCGCAGCTCGCCTGAGTAAAACAGCGACACAGTCCAGGCCAGCAGCGCAACACAACCCGCCAGCACCGGATAACGCAGCCGGATCACCCATTCGGTGCAGGGTGCAAAAATCCGGCGGCGGAACCAGTCGAAGCCCCGGTTGAATATGCGCGAGGGCATGTCGATCCAGCTTTCTTTGGCCGAGGCGAGCAGTGCGTGGTGCATGTGATGGGGCAGAACCAGAAAACACTCCACCAGACTGGCCAACAGCACCACCGACACCGTGAACGGGATATCGGCGATCAGCGAGCCCATCCGCCCGCCAACAAGCGTCAACGAGGCAAAGGCGATGATTGTGGTGATTGTGGAGGCCAATACCGGCCCGGTCATGCGCAGCGCGCCCAACCGCGCCGCCTCGGCCGGCGGATGCCCGTGATAGCGGTGCAACTGGTCGGTATACTCGCCCACGACAATGGCATCGTCGACCACGATGCCCAGCGTGAGGATCAGCGCAAAGAGCGAGACCATGTTGATGGTGAGCCCCGCGGCCCACATCAGCCCCAGCGCGGCGAGCATGGCGGCAGGGATGCCCGCGGCCACCCAAAATGCGGTGCGTGCGTCCAGGAACAAGAACAGCAGCACCAACACCATGGCAAGGCCGAGCGCGCCGTTCCCGATGAGCAGATCGAGCCGGCCCGATATCGCCTCGGCCCGGGCACGGATCAGCGACATGCTCGCACCTTCGGGAAGGGTGGGCTGCATCTCGGCCACCACCCGCTCGACGGTGTTCTGAATGCCGATGGCATCGCCGGCATCCGAGCGTTCGACCCGCACCGTCACCGCCGCCTGGTCACCGATGTAAAAGGCCGTGCGGGCCTGCATGCCCTCGACGTCGATCTGGGCAACGTCGCGGATCAAGAGCCGCGTGCCGTCGGGATTGACGCGCAATGCGATGGCGCCGATCTCCTCGGCGGAGCGTTTTTCGACACCCGAGCGGACCCGGTTGCCGGAGCCGGTGACATCGCCGGCCGGGTCGGCCTCGGCCTCGGCCGAGATCGCGGCGGCAATCTCGGCCAGGGTCACGTCATGCCGGATCATCGCCGCCTCGGTCAGCGAGACGGTGATGCGCGGGTCCGACACGCCCTGGACCGCGGTTCGGGTCACCCCGGCCCGGAAGAGCCGGGCGATCAGCTCATCGGCCATGCGCACAAGCTGGTCGTTGCCCACCGGGCCGGTGACGGCGACAAAGGTGACGAGATCGCGCCAAGCGGCGCGCTGCACCTTCGGGTCCTCGGCATTGTCGGGCAGGGTCGAGATGGTGTCGATGGCCGCCTTCACATCATCGGTCGCGCGCGACATATCGGTGCCGGGTTCGAAATCCGCGCTGACATAGGCCCGGCCTTCGGTGGCCACCGAGGTGATCTTGTCGACCCCGTCGACCGCGATCAGCACCGGTTCGATCACCGCAACGATGCCGCGGTCGACATCCTCGGCCCCTGCGCCGGGCCACACCACCGAGACGGTGACCGTT
Source organism: Pseudomonadota bacterium (assembly GCA_039180245.1). Lineage (GTDB taxonomy): Bacteria > Pseudomonadota > Alphaproteobacteria > Rhodobacterales > Rhodobacteraceae > J013. The sequence goes on from JBCDDO010000059.1 coordinate 8,089, forward strand.
TCGATGACCACATCGGGAAAGAACTGCGCACGCAGCCGGTCGAGCGCGATCAGCCCGCCCACCAGCATCACCACAAAGACCAGATTGGCGATGGTCCTATGGCGGACGAAATAGCCGATTGCGCCGTTCATCCGTCCTGGCCCCGCTCGGTGAGCCGGTCGAGCAGCGCCCGGGGCACCTTGTCTTCCTGAAGCCGTGCGAGGATCCGCGCCCGCGCGTCTTCCGGTATGCCGGTATTGGCCTCGATGGCGGCAATCAGCGCGGCGCGCCGGCTGGGCGACAGGACCACCATCTCGGCGCTTTGCGGAGTGTCATCCGGCGAGACCGGGCGGATCTTGATGCCCGCCCCCAGGGTCGGCAGCCGGGCGACGACATAGCGCACGCCCTCCGGCGCATCGCCCAGGATCACGGTTTCGCCCTGCCGGCGCAGGATCGGCAGGGTCACCTCGCGCAGCCGGTCCTCATCGGTGACAAGCAAAAGCCGGCCATCCTCAGTCACCGCCGTGGCCGGCAGAACCGCCACATCGGACATGGCCGGTTCCGCGATCGCCACCGTCATAAAATCACCCGGGCGCAGGACCGTGTCGGCGTCAAGCTCAAGCGTGCCATAGAGCAGCCGGCCGGTCTGTCCCTCATCGACCATGGCGCCGGCGCGGTTGAGCCGGCCCTCGACAGCAAGCGGCCGTCCGCCCAGATCGAGCACCGCGGTGATGCGCGCCGCGCGCAGCCGTCCGCGCGCGTCAAGCAGGCGCGCAAACTCGGCCGTGGACACCTGGAACGCGACCTCCATACGGGTCAGATCCACCAGCCTGCCCAGCACCTCATTGACCGCGACCCGGCGGCCCAGAACGGCGGTGACGTCGGTGATCAGGCCGGTGAACGGCGCCGAGATCTCGGTCTCGGCAAGATCGCGCTCGGCATCGGCCAGGGTGAGGATGCCGCGATCCACCGCAAGCTGGTTGCGCAGGATGCGGGCTTCGGCCGCCGACAGCGATTGCCGCGAGCCGATCAGCGCCTGTTGCGCGGCAGAGAGCGAGATCCGCGCGCTTTCGACCGTTGCATCCGTGGCAACCCGACGACCCAAGAGCTCCTCTTGCCGGGTGAGGGCTTGCGCGCGCAGATCGAACTGGGCCTTTGCTGCGGCCAGATCGTCCCGCGTATGGGTCAACACCGCCTCGGCTTCGGCGAGCTCGGCGCGCGCCTCGGCCAGGCTGGCGCGGGCCGCATCGCGGGCCGACCGCGCATCGGCCGGATCGATGCGCACAAGCAGGGTGTCGGTTGCAACCAGCCCGCCGTCGCGAAACGCCTCGGCAAGCTCGATGACCGGCCCGTCTTCGGCGGCGCGCAGCTCCAGCATCCGCCGGCTCTCAACCCGACCGTAAGCGGTGATCACCGGATGCGCCGGCCCGCGGGTAAGCTGGGCGACGGTGACGGCGATGACGCGCTCGGTCGCTGCAGGGGTGCGGGCGTCGCGCTCGTCCCGCTCCCGCATGCTTTGACCCAACCGCCCAAACCCCAGGGCCAACAGCCCAATGGTCAGCGCAAAGATGAGAAGCCCAGACAGCCCTCGGATGTAGAAGCGCATGATCAGTTCTCCACGGGCCGGACGCCCGTTGCGGTTAGGTATAGCGCCAATACGGCCAGCGCAGCCCCCTCCGTCGGAGTTTTACGCGCCGTTACACAGCGTTACGAAACCGGTTCATGCGGCGTTTGACGAAAAATGCGCCGCAACCAGCGCCGCAATCGGCATCACCACCGGATAGGCGGCGATCTGCGCCGCGGTCAAGAGCGCCATGCCGGCCCCCTCGCCGATGACGAGGCGCTCGGGCGCAATCGACATTGCCGTGCGAAAGACATAGAGCCGCGTGCGCCGGTGCTCGACCGTGACCACCCGGTGGAACGGTCGCAACACCCCGGGGGCGAGGCTGAGCCCGGTCTCCTCGGCCAGCTCGCGCCGCATGGCGCTCTCGAGCGCTTCGCCCGGTTCCACCCCGCCGCCGGGAAAGCACCACAGGCCGGGGGCCGCGATGGTCGGAATATCGTCGCGCAGCTGCATCAGGATGCGGCCATGCTGGTCCTCGATCAATGCGGCCACGCCGGTTGACGGCCCGGGTGTCTACGAGTCGCCAAATTGCGCGAATTCGGCGGCCAACGGGTCGGTGTAAAGCGTCACTTGCGCCGCTCCCACTCGGTCAGCCGCGG
>JBCDDO010000060.1:0-10121 GCA_039180245.1 Pseudomonadota bacterium
CGGTGATCAGCGACTCATAGCCGCCCTGCCGCCGCACCTCGTCCCAAAACCAGCCGGGCAGCGGGCGGCGGGTCAGCCGCGGGTCGACCTGACCCAAGGCGGTGTCCGCGACGCGCCCCAACCCCTGACCCTGCACGTGACCCGGGCCCAGCCCTTGCCCCTGATCCTGACCCTGCGGTTGCGCCGCCTTTGCGGCCCGGGCGCGGGTCAATGCGGCCACATTCTCCGGCGCAAAAAGCGGCGATGGGCCGTGGATCATGCCAGGCGTCAGACCCAGGCTCTGGGCCTGCGGTTTGACCCGGTAAAAACACACCGTGCCGGGCAGCGGGCTGTGCCGGATGCCGCCATGAAGCGTGTGGCACGACCAGGTCCAATCCTCGTTCCCGATGCCCGTGGACACGCTGTTGCGCGGCAGCGGAAACTCGGTGAAGAGCCCGCGATGCAGCACCGATTTGTTGGAGAAATACCACTCAGCGGCCAGAAAGAACGGGTGGAACCGGGGATCCTCGCTGTCGATGATCTGGCGCAGATCCAAAAGGTCGCCGAACCGCGCAAAAATCTCGGTGTGATAGACCGTGCGCGGCGAAATCCGGCCGGCATCGAAGGCCTCAAAGAAGGCCAGATACCAGTTTGAGGAGTAAAGATCGTCGCCGTCATGCAAGAACACCCAATCATGGGTGGCCGCCTCGATGCCCTGACGCCGCGAGGCGCCCAGATCGCCGTTCGACACCTCGATGCAGCGGTCGATCTGATCGGCATGCAGGTCGAGGACTGCGCGGGTGCGGTCGTCGCAGCGGTCTGCAACAACAAGCACTTCCACCTCATGCCCGGCGGCGCGGGCCACGGCGCGGGCATCAAGGATGCTGCGCAAGCTGGCCGGCAAAAGCGGTCCTTCACGGTGCACGTTGACAACGGCCGTGGCAGCGCGCGATGCCATGTCGAACTCCGCCTCCCTGCCCGATAGAGCCACGCGCCGCCACAAAGCTGCGCGCTCACTCGTCTTTACGCCTGCCAGCGGTTCTGGCATTCTACGAGGCCATCGTCAAACATCGGGTGGTCCTCAGATGGCGACCGTTGTCGCAATACTTCTTGTGCTCGGTCTGGCGCTGCTTGCGGTCATGCGCTGGCGGAACGCCGGCGAACAGACCCAGGGGCTTGCCGATGCCACGCGGGACGAGCGCAATGCCGCCCGCCGGTTGGGATTCGCACCGCGGCCCGAGCAGGACCCGCTGGAGGCGGTGAGCGATCCGCGCCTGGCCGCCATGGGGGTGGTCGTGGCGATGGCCGAGATCGACGCGCCGCTCGATGGCGATGAGATCGACCAGCTTGTGGTCGAAGCCCAGGTCACCTTCGACATCGACAAGCAGACCGCCGACAGCCTGGTGGTGGTGGCGGTCTGGCTGTTGCAGCGGGCCACCGACCGGATGGATCTGATCGCCCGGCTCTCGACGATTGTGGCGGCCCGCGCCGGCGGGCAGGCGGCGCCGGATCTTTTGCGCATGGCGGGCGCTGCGGCCACCTTTGCCGGGCCCGCCGACCGCGAGGCCGAGGACGCGCTGGAGGTGATCCGACAGGCCTTCGGCGTGAATGCCTAGGCGCGACCGGCTCGACAAGCTGCTCGTCGATCGGGGGCTTGCGCCCAGCCGGGCCCGGGCCGCCGCGCTGATCCGTGCCGGCATGGTCGCGGTCGATGGGCAGCCGGCCACCCGCCCGGCCCAAACCGCCGGGCCGGCGCGGATCGAGCTGACCGGCGATCCCTGCCCCTGGGTGTCGCGCGCCGCCCTCAAACTGGTGCATGCGCTCGACCGCTTCGGGCTGACGCCCTCTGGCACCGCGCTCGATATCGGGGCCTCGACCGGCGGGTTCACCGAGGTTCTGCTGGCCCGCGGCGCCGCGCATGTTCATGCCGTCGATGTCGGTCACGGCCAGCTTGATGCGCGCCTTGCCGCCGACCCGCGCATCAGCCTTTACGAGCGGCTCAACAGCCGCGATCTGGCCCCGGGGCTGATCCCGCGCGTCGATTGGATCACCTGCGACGTCTCCTTCATCGGCCTGGAAAAGGCGCTGCCCCCGGCCTTGGCGCTGGCCCGGCCCGGCGGATGGCTGGTCGCGCTCATCAAACCGCAATTCGAGGTGGGGCCGGCGGGCGTGGGCAAGGGGGGCCTGGTGCCGCCGGGGCCGCTGCATGAGGCTGTGCGGCAGCGCATCGCGGCATTTCTGACCGCGTCGGGATGGCGCGTCGCGGGGCAAACCGAAAGCCCGATTGCCGGCGGCGACGGCAACCGGGAATATCTGATCGCCGCACAGGCGCAGGCTTGATCGGATCGCGATTCGCCCACAGCCTGTGCGGCAGGGGAGGCGCCCATGGCTGAGATCGACCACATCGTCGCGGGTCACTACACATCGGGCACGCTCCTGGCGCGCATCGAGGCGGGGCTGGCCGCGCGCGGGGTGTCGCTGTCCCGGGCCAGCGCGGCCGATCTGAAGCCGGTCGATGAGTTCCATATCGGCGGGCTGACCGCGACCGAGGCGTTGTTGGAGCAGATCCCGCTTACCGCCGGCATGCAGGCGCTCGACATCGGCTGCGGCATCGGCGGCACGGCCCGGCTGCTTGCCGGGCGCGGGCTCGATGTGGACGGGGTCGACATCACCCCCGAATTCGTCGAAACCGCCCAGCATCTGGCCGGGCTGCTCGATCTGCCGGGGCGGTTTGCCATCGCCAATGCGCTCGACCTGCCCTTTGCCAATGACCGCTTCGATCTGGTGACCATGCTGCATGTCGGCATGAACATTCCCGACAAGCCGCGGCTTTTTGCCGAGGCGGCGCGCGTGCTGCGCATGGGCGGCATGTTCGCGGTCTATGACGTCATGCGCGACGAAGACGGGCCGATCGCCTACCCCCTGCCCTGGGCGAGCGCGCCCGAGGGGTCCTATCTGGCCCCGCCCGGCGCCTACAGCTTTGCTGCCGCCGCGGCGGGGTTTTCGGTTCAGGCGACGCGGCCCCGGGGCGATTTTGCGCGCGCCTTCTTTGCCAGGCTGACCGCGCAGATCGGCCAATCAGGAGCGCCGCCGGTCGGGCTGCCGCTGATCATGGGCGCCGATGCGCCGGTCAAAATCGCCAATATGGTGCGCAATCTCGAAGACCGGCGCTATCAGCCGGTCGAGATGATCTTGCGCAAAGGCTGAGGGAGGGAGAGACGCGCCATGGGGCTTGAAACGCTCGACCATGTCAACATCCGCACCGCCGATGCCACGACGCTTGCCGACTGGTACAGCCGGGTTCTGGGCCTGGAGAACGGCCCGCGCCCCGATTTTCCGTTCCCCGGCGCGTGGCTTTATGCCGGCCCGCGCGCGGTCGTGCATCTGATCGGCGTCGCCAAAGCGCCCGGCTCGGATCCCGCCGATCTGAAGCTGGAGCATTTTGCCTTTTCCGCCACCGGGCTGTCGGCGTTTCGCGCCCGGCTCGATGCCGCGGGCGTGGCGCATGATCTGGTGGCGCTGACCGGCGCCCGGGCCGCCGGCGTGGTGGACCTCGTCCAGGTCAATGTCCGCGATCCGGACGGCAACCACATCCATATCGACTTTCCTGCCGAAGAAGCGCGCGCCCTGGGCCTGATCGCGGAGTGACCCGCACCGCCTGAAAGCCTCCCAAAATCTGTTGCCAAAGCTGCGGGACTGCCAGAACCTGTGCCGGACAAAGACGCGCCCATGAAGCGCGCCGCATCCGACAGAGGAGAAACGTCATGCGCACAGCCCTTCTGGCCATTGCCGCGGCCCTGGCCACGCCATTCGCGGGCCCGGCCCTGGCCAAGACCGATGTGACCATCGGCATGCAGCTTGAGCCGCCGGGCCTCGACCCCACCGCCGGCGCCGCCCAGGCCATCGACAGCGTGGTCTATGCCAATATCTTCCAGGGGCTGACCCGCTTTACCGAAAGCGGCGATGTCGTCCCGTCCTTGGCCGAAAGCTGGACGATCTCCGAGGACGGCACCGTCTACACCTTTACCCTGCGCGCCGGGGTCACCTTTTCGGACGGCACCGCGCTCGATGCAGGCGATGTGGTCTTCAGCTTCACCCGCGCGGTGGCCGAGGGCTCGGCCAATGCCCAGCAGGCGCTCTTTGCAGCCATCGAAAGCGTCGAGGCGGTCGATGATCTCACCGTCAAGATCACCCTCAGCCAGCCCCAGGGCAGCTTTCTCTTCAACATGGCCTGGGGCGATGCGGTGATCGTGGCGCCGGAATCTGCCGAAACCAATGCCGCTGCCCCCGTCGGCACCGGGCCCTATATGCTCTCCGACTGGGTGAAGGGCGACCGGGTGATCCTGACCGCGCGCGAGGATTACTGGGGCGAGGCGCCGGCGATCACCGAGGCGACGATCCAGTTCATCTCCGACCCCACGGCGGCCTTTGCCGCGATCATGGCCGAGGATATCGACGCGTTTTCAGGCTTTCCCGCGCCCGAGAACGTGCCGCAATTCGAGGCCGATCCGCGCTTTGCCGTCATGATCGGCAATACCGAAGGCGAGACGATCCTGTCGACCAACAACACCATGCCGCCCCTGGACAATGTGAAGGTGCGCGAGGCCATCGCCCATGCCATCGACCGCCAGGCGGTGATCGACGGCGCCTATTACGGCTATGGCACGCCGATCGGCACCCATTTTGCACCCCACAACCCAGCCTATGTCGATCTCACCGGGCTCTCTTCCTACGATCCGGAAAAGGCCAAGGCGCTTCTGGCCGAGGCAGGCTTTCCCGACGGGTTCACCACCACGCTGAAACTGCCGCCGCCCTCCTATGCACGGCGCGGGGGCGAGATCATCGCCGCCCAGCTGGCCGAGGTGGGCATCACGGTGGAGGTCTCGAACCTGGAATGGGCGCAATGGCTCGACGAGGTCTTCAAACAGACCAATTACGGCCTGACCATCGTGAGCCATACCGAGCCCTTCGATATCGGGATCTATGCGCGCGACACCTATTACTTCAACTATGACAGCGATGCGTTCCGCGCCATCATCGCCGAGCTGGAGGTCACCGCCGAGCCCGAGGCGCGCGCCGCCCTCCTCGCCCAGGCCCAGGAGCATATCGCCAAGGAATATGTGAACGGCTATCTCTTCCAGCTGCCGGCCATCACCGTGGCCAAGGCCGGGCTCACCGGCATGTGGGCCAATGCGCCCGCCGCCGTGATGGACCTTGGCGCGCTGAGCTGGGAGTGACATAGACAAGGCTGGCCTGGCTTCTCCTGACTGGAGCCTGGCCGGCGCCCAACTGAGGCCTGGCCGGTGCCCAACTGGAGCCTGGCCGGCGCCTAACTGGAGCCTGGCCGGCGCCTAACTGGAGCCTGATCGTTGATCGTGCCCCTGTGGGTCGAACGGGAGCTTACTGGGCCGGTCGGGGCTTGCGAACCTAGCGGCGCCGGTCGGAATTCACCGGGCCGCGCCGATCCCTGCCGGCGTCTTGACCCGCCATCCCGCCGCGGCAACCCGGCCCGGCGGGGCCCGATTGCCGCTTGACCCCCCTGCAACGCCTCGCGCAGGCTGGCCGAAATGCTGCGCTATCTTCTCACCCGCCTCTTCTCGCTGACCGCGAGCCTGCTGGCCGCCTCGCTGATCATTTTCCTCGCGTTGGAGGTGGTGCCGGGCGATCCCGCGGCCTTTATGCTGGGGCTGGAGGCAAGCGAGGAGACCGTTGCCGCCCTGCGCGCCCAGCTTGGCTTGGAGGCCCCCGCGCCGCAGCGCTATATCGACTGGCTCACCGGGCTCGCCCAGGGCGAGTTCGGCATCTCCTACACCTATAAGGTGCCGGTGGGCGAGCTGATCGCCGACCGGATCTGGATCTCTGTGCCGCTGGCGCTCTATGCGCTGGTCCTGTCGCTGCTGATCGCCTTTCCGGTGGGGATCCTGGCCGCCTCGCGCCGCGGCGGTGCGGCCGATGTGGCGGTGATGGGCGTCACCCAGCTTGGCGTCGCCATCCCCAATTTCTGGATCGCGATCCTTCTGGTGCTGGCCTTTGCGCTCACCTGGCGGGTGTTTCCGCCCGGCGGGTTTCCGGGTTGGGAGGACCCCCTGGCCGCGCTCTACGCACTTACCCTGCCGGCGGTGTCGCTCGCGCTCCTGCAGGCCTCGGTGCTGGCGCGGATCATGCGCTCGGCCCTGCTCGACACGCTCGATGAGGATTACATCCGCACCGCCCGCGCCAAGGGGCTCAGCCGCGCCCAGGCGCTCTGGCGCCACGCGCTGCGCAACGCCATGATCCCGGTGCTGACGATCATCGGTCTGCAATGCTCGTTCCTGCTGGCCGGCGGGATCATTGTGGAGACGATTTTCTACCTGCCCGGGCTGGGGCGGCTTCTCTTCCAGGGCATCGCCCAGCGCGATCTGATCGTGGTCAAGAATGTCGCGCTCCTGCTGGTCGCGGCGGTGGTCTTCATCAATTTCCTGGTCGATATCGGCTATGCCTCCATCGACCCGCGGCTGCGGCGGCGCTGATGCGGGTGTCGGTCAATCTCGCGGCCGGGGCGGCGCTGACGGCGGTTTTGGTGATCGTGGCCGCTCTTTCGCTGGTTTGGACCCCCTTTGACACCACCAAATTGGCGATCGCGGCAAAGCTCCAGCCGCCCTCGGCCGAACATCTGCTGGGCACCGACCAGCTCGGCCGCGATATCCTGTCGATGGTCATGGAGGGGGCGCAGATCTCCATCGCCGTCGCCCTTGTCTCGGCGCTGCTGGGCGTGTTGGCCGGCATCCCGTTGGGGCTGGCCGCCGCTTCGCGCCCCGGCAGCCTGATCGACGAGATCATCATGCGCGGCAATGACATCACCTTCGCCTTTCCCGCGATCCTGATCGCCATTCTGATCACCGCCGTCTTCGGCCCCGGCGCGATCAACGCCATCATCGCGATTGCGATCTTCAACTTCCCGGTCTTTGCAAGGCTGGCCCGGGGGGCGGCGCTCTCGCTCTGGCAGCGCGAGTTCTGCCTGGCCGCCCAGGTCGCCGGCAAAAGCCGCGCGCGCCTCTCGCTCGAACAGCTCCTGCCCAATATCGTCAATCTGATCGTGGTCCAGGGCACGACCGTCTTCTCGCTGGGCATCACCGCCGAGGCGACGCTCGCTTATCTGGGCCTGGGCACCCAGCCGCCGACGCCGAGCTGGGGGCGCATGCTGGCCGAGGCTCAGACGCTGACTGCCATCGCACCGCATGTGGCGATCATCCCAGGTCTTGCCATCGTGCTGACCGTTCTGGGGCTCAATCTTCTGGGCGATGGGCTGCGCGATGCGCTCGACCCGCGGCTGCAACGGGTGCGGCAATGAGCCTTGCCAAGGGGAAGAACCCGTTGCCCGGCAGCCTTGCCAAGGGCGCCCGCGCTGCAGGCAACGGCAATCCGGCCAAGGGCGACCGCCCGTCGGCCGAGGCGCAGCTTTTGACGGTCGAGCGGCTGGATCTGACCATCGGCGGGGCGCCGATCCTGCGCGATGTCTCGCTCAGCCTCGCCGCGGGCGAGGTGCTGGGCATCATCGGCGAAAGCGGCTCGGGCAAGTCGATGACCGCGCTCTCGATCATGGATCTCCTGCCCAAAGGGTCGCGGCGGCAGGGCCGGATCACGCTGGCCGGCCAAACCCTCAGCGACCTGTCCGAGCGGCAGATGTGCGCAATGCGCGGGGCCCAGATCGGCATGGTCTTTCAAGAGCCGATGACCGCGCTCAACCCGCTCAAGACCATCGGCGACCAGGTGGCCGAAACCGTGCTCCAGCATCGCGCGGCGGGCCGGGCCGGGGCCGTGAAGATCGCGCGCGCAGCACTGGCGCGGGTGGGGTTGCCCGAGGACCGCTTTCCGCTGACCCGCTATCCGCATGAGCTCTCGGGCGGGCAGCGCCAGCGGGTCGTCATCGCCATGGCCATCGCCCTGCGCCCGCGGCTGTTGATCTGCGACGAGCCGACCACCGCGCTCGACGTCACCACCCAGGCCCAGATCCTCGCGCTTTTGAAGGATCTGGTGGCCGAACGGGGGATTGGCCAGCAGGGGATGGGCCAGGGGATGGGCCAGGGGATGGGCCAGGGGATGGGGATGATCTTCATCACCCATGATCTGGGGGTGATCGCCGGGCTGGCCGACCGGATCGCGATCATGCGCCATGGCGAGATCCTCGAAACCGGGCCGACGCGCGAGGTCTTTGCCCAGATGCGCCATCCCTATACCCGCGCGCTGCGCGACGCCTCCACCCATGTCCCGGCCCGCCCGACCCGTGCCGCCGGCGCGCCGCTGCTCGAGGTGCGCGGGCTCATCCGCGAGTACCGCCTGCCGCGGCGGCGCCTTTTTGGCCCGGCCCCGGTCTTTCGCGCCGTCGATGGCGTCAGCCTGACCATCCGCAGGGGCGAAAATCTCGGCCTGGTGGGGGAATCGGGCTGCGGCAAATCCACCCTCAGCCGCGCGATCCTGGGGCTTGAGCACATCCAGGGCGGCTCCATCCGGCTGGGCGGCGCGGCCATCGCACCCGATATGGCCGCAGGCCAGCGCCGGCGCATGCAGGTGGTCTTTCAGGACCCCTATGGCAGCTTCAACCCCCGCCACCGGGTCGGCCGGCTGGTCGCCGAACCCTTCCATCTGGCCCAGCCCGCGCCCAGCCCGACCGCGCGGGCCGAGCGGGTGGCCGAGGCGCTCGAGGCGGTGGGGCTCGCGGCCAAGGATGCCCAGAAATACCCGCATGAGTTCTCCGGCGGGCAGCGCCAGCGCATCGCCATCGCCCGGGCGCTGATCACCCGGCCCGAGCTGATCCTCCTCGATGAGGCGGTCTCGGCGCTCGATGTGCAGGTCCGCGCCCAGATCCTCGATCTGCTGGCCGATCTCTCCGCCCGCTACGGCCTCTCCTATCTCTTCATCAGCCATGATCTCTCGGTGGTCCGCGCGATCACCGACCGGGTGATGGTCATGCAGGCAGGCCGGATCGTCGAGGAAGGGGCGACCGAACAGGTCTTCGATACCCCCACCCACCCCTATACGCGCCAGCTTGTCGCGGCCACCCCGCGGCTGGAGGCGGCGCTGGCCGACTTGGAGGCGCAATGAGCCAGGATGACGAAGGCCCCAGGCATGGCGGGCATGGCGATGGCGGGCACGGCACTGGCGGGCACGGCACTGGCGGGCATGGCTATGAGACCGGGCGGTTGAACCTGCCCTTCACCGGCATCTGCACCTTCGGCAAATTTCCCCATATTGCCTGGGAGGCGCCGATCGAGGCCGAGATCGCCGTGCTTGGCGCGCCGCTCGACATGGGCACGCAATGGCGCCCCGGCGCGCGCTTCGGCCCGCGGGCGATCCGCGAGGCCTCGACCCTCTTTTCCTTCGGCCATGCCGGCGCCTATGACCATGAGGATGACATCACCTATCTGCCCGCCGGCACCCGCATCGTCGATCTGGGCGATGCCGACATCATCCACACCGACACCGAATCCAGCCATGCCAATATCCGCGCCGGCGTGGCCCGGGCGCTGGCCGCCGGCGCGCTGCCCGTCACGCTGGGGGGCGATCACTCCGTCACCATCCCGGCCATCGAGGCCTTTGAGGACCAGGACCCGATCCATGTCGTGCAGCTCGACGCGCATCTCGATTTCGTCGACAGCCGCCATGGCGTGACCCGCGGCCATGGCAACCCGATGCGCCGCGCCGCCGAAAAACCCTGGGTCACCGGGCTCACCCAGCTGGGCATCCGCAATGTCTCGTCAACCGCGCGCGAAGGCTATGCCGCGGCCCGCGCCATGGGCTCGGACATCCTCTCGGTGCGCCAGATCCGGCGCCTGGGCATCGCCGCCACGCTCGCGCGCATCCCGGCCGGCGCGCGGGTCTATCTGACCATCGACATCGACGGGTTCGACCCCTCCATCGCCCCGGGCACGGGCACCCCCAGCCATGGCGGGTTTCTCTATTATGAGGGCTTGGAGCTCATCGCCGGGCTCGCCCAGCGCTGCCGGATCGTCGGGCTCGATCTGGTCGAGGTCGCGCCGGATTATGACCGCACCGGCTGCACCGCCATCCTCGCCGCCCAGCTTTTGCTCAACGCGATGGGGCGGATCCTGCACCACCGCTGACCTCCCCCGCCAGATCCGCGCCAGATCCCCGCCAGATCCCAG
>JBCDDO010000061.1:0-10077 GCA_039180245.1 Pseudomonadota bacterium
CGCGCAGGATGCGGGCGCGCACCGATTCGAGCCGTCCGATGGCATCCTCAATCAACGTCAGACGTTCAGCAGCCGGCAGATCGGCATTGTCGGTCGGGGTCGCAGCACCCGCCAAAAGCCGAGGATCGGCTGTAATTTTGGGCCCTGCCTGCGGTTCAAGATCGTCGATCAGGTCGTTGTCATCCCACAATTCTTCATGCGCGCCCGCGCTCGATCGCGCTGGTGCAGTGTCCGTCGTCTCGGTCTTGGCTGGCGTCTCGGCCACAATCTTCATGCGGCCGCGATCGATCACCGCCCGCTGTCCCTGCTCGCGAAAGATCTTCTGCACGCCCTTGATGGTCATCCCGTCTTCATAGAGAAGCTCGCGGATGCCGCGCAGCAGATCCACATCGTCCGGCCGATAATACCGTCGTCCGCCGCTCGATTTCATCGGCCGAAGCTGCGGAAACCGGCTTTCCCAAAACCGAAGAACATGCGCCGGAATGTCCAGGGTTTCCGCCACCTCGCTGATGGTGCGAAACGCCTGCGGCGACTTCTTCATTTGTGCCATCCCCATGCGGATCGCCTCCTTCCATACACATCAGCCCAATCAAGCCGTTACAGGCCGTCGTTCACTTTATCCTTCATGATGTGGGAGGCCCGGAACACAAGGACGCGCCGGGGTTCGATCGGCACCTCCTCTCCGGTCTTGGGGTTGCGTCCGATGCGCCGGTTCTTTGAACGCACATTGAACGTCCCGAAAGACGATATCTTCACCGTCTCGCCGCGCACCAGAGCATCTGACATCAGTTCCAACACGTTCTCGACCAGTTGCGCGGATTCGTTCCGTGACAGCCCGACCTCTCGGTAAACAGCTTCCGTAAGATCCAGCCTTGTCAGTGTCTTCTCGCCCAAGGCTAAACTCCCGCCGCCGTTCTTATTGACCTTTGCCCACCACCGCCTGGAAAAGCGACAAGTTGAGTTAGAAAGATGTTGGAAAGAAAGTCAATAACAGGGACTTGCCGCGTCGGACGAATCTGGTGCTGAAACTGTCACCACCAGCTTGGCGGCGACACTGACGCCCGCCATTATGCTGCGCCGCAGCACTTCTCCGGCCAGAAACAGACCTGAGCACCGCGCGGGCCGATGGGGTTGGCCGGGTGTAGGTTTTACCAGCGCAGGGTGGCGGCGCCCCAGGCCAGACCGCCGCCGATCGCCTCGGTTAGGATAAGATCGCCGGTGCGGATCCGGCCCGACGCTGCGGCCACGGACAGCGCAAGCGGGATCGAGGCGGCTGAGGTGTTGCCGTGATCCTGCACGGTGACCACGACCCGCGACATGTCGATGCCCATGCGGGCTGCGGTCTTGCGAATGATGCGCAGATTGGCCTGGTGCGGCACAACCCAGTTTACCTCTTCGGCATCGATGCCGGCCATATCGAGCGCCGTCTCACCCGCATCGGCCAGCTTCTCGACCGCATGGCGAAACACTTCGCGGCCCAGCATGCGAACATGCCCCGCAGCGCCGGTGCTCGACGGCCCGCCATCGACATAGAGCAAATCGTGATGCCGCCCGTCGGAGTTGAGATTGCTCGACAGAATGCCGCGATCTTTGGCGGTGCCGGTGCCAGTTTCGGCGCGCAAAACCAGCGCGCCCGCGCCATCGCCGAAGAGCACGCAGGTCGATCGGTCCGTCCAGTCGAGGATCCGGCTGAAGGTCTCGGCGCCGATCACCATCACTGTTCGGGCCTGACCGGCCAGGATCATCGAATTCGCGGTGGACAGGGCAAAGATGAAGCCCGCGCAGACGGCCTGCAGATCGAAGGCAAAGCCATGCTGCATGCCCAAGGCGCTCTGTACCTTGGTGGCGGTGGAGGGGAAGGTCTCGTCGGGGGTTGCGGTGGCCACAATCAGGGCATCGAGATCGCCAGGTTCCATCCCGGCATCTTCAAGGGCTGCGCGGGCCGCGGCATGCGCGAGGTCCGAGGTCAACTCGCCCGGCGCCGCGAAATGTCGCCGTTCGATGCCCGAGCGCTCACGGATCCATTCATCAGTGGTTTCGAGCGTGGCTTCGAACTCGGCATTCTCGACAATGCGGTCGGGCAAGTAGTGACCGCACCCTTGCGGGACGGCGCGTATGACGCTCATGCTTCTCTTCGGGCTCCGCTCGCGACTTCTCGCGTATCCTCGCCCTCTGCGCGGCCGGATGCAACACGTGTGGCAAGTTTTTCAGCAAAGCGTTCCTGACCCATCCGGAACGCCAGCTTCAAAGCGGCCGAGACGCCGGTCGCATCGGCGCTGCCATGGCTTTTGACCACAGCGCCGTTGAGGCCCAGGAACACACCGCCATTGACCCGTCTGGGATCGATCCGCTTGTGCAGGCGACGCAGCGAGGAATAGGCGAACAGGGCTGCAATGCGCGACAGCGGCGTGGCGCGAAACGCATCCGACAAGAATCGGCCCACCAGGCTGGCGGTGCCCTCGGCGGTTTTGAGCGCGATATTGCCGGTGAAGCCATCGGTGACGATGACATCGACCTTGTCGCCGGTGATGTCGCTGCCTTCAACGAACCCGACATAGGCGAGGCCTGAGCGGGCGCTGCCCGAAAGCTGCGAGAGCTCGTCATGGGCCGCCTGCAGCTCCGGGCTGCCCTTATGGGTCTCGGTGCCGACATTGAGCAGGCCGACACGGGGTTTGGGCTGGCTCAGCGCGAGCCGTGCGTATTCAGCGCCCATGATGGCAAACTGAACAAGGCTGTCGCCATCGGCTTTCACCGAGGCCCCGACATCAAGCACGATGTTGTACCCGGCCGGATTGAGCGAGGGCCACAACACGGCGATGGCCGGCCGGTCGATCCCCGCGGCACGCTTAAGCCGCAGCGTCGCCAGCGCCATCAAAACCCCGGTATTTCCGCAGGAAACGGCAACATCGGCCGTGCCCGCGGCCACCGCGTCGAGCGCGTTGGCCATCGAACTGCCCCGGGCCTGGCGGATCACCTGGCTGGGCTTTTGGTCCATGCTGATGACGCGGCTGGCATCGCGCACTTCTGTAATCGCCCGCAGGGCGGTTCGGCGGCGCAGAAGCGGCGTCAGTTCCGCCTCGGGGCCATGCAGCAGGAATCGAAGCTCGGGATTCTTTGCGGCCGATTTCGCCATTCCGTCCAAGACAGCTGCGGGTCCGAGGTCGCCGCCCATTGCGTCAACGGAGATAACGATTTGGCCGCCCATGGGCTCCCGCTTTGTCACGTCCGTTGCGGCGCTCCGTGCCGCGCTGCTTGTGCCGGACCGTCGGCTGTCAGCGCTCAGATGCCGCGGCACCTGTACCCGGTCGCGCCTCAGGCCGCGTCTTCGTCGAGATCAAGCTCCTCGACAGTCGAAAAAACCTGACGGCCATCGTAATGCCCGCAGGCCGGGCAGACATGATGGGGCCGCTTGAGTTCGCCGCAATTGCTGCATTCCATCGGATTGGCCGCCAGCAGCGCATCATGTGCGCGGCGCATGTTGCGCTTGGACGGCGTCTTCCTGTTTTGTTGCACGGCCATAGTATCGTCCTTTCGCCGGGAGCGCTGGCACGGCGATCGACACCCTTGCACCGCCCCGCCCGGCATGCCGGAAAATTCGGAGACGCGGAACATACGCGAAAATCGAGGCGCCGCAAGGTGTTTCTGGCCGCTTTGCGCGGGCCCCGCGCCTAGCTGTCCCGCTCCAGCTTGGCCTTCAGGGCTGCAAGCGCCGAGAACGCGCTCTCGGGTGCCGCTTCGGCATCCGCGCCCTCGGTCCCGGTCAGGCTGATGGCCGCGCCCTCATGGCGGGGATAGGGGTCGAGCGCCAGGGCCGCCTCCTCGATGGCGATTGCACCGAGATCGAGCATCCGGGGCAGCGGCTCGGGCGGATCGTCAAGCACCGAAGGATCGGTGTCGACATCGAGAACCGCGAGGTCTTCCGGCAGGTCCGCAGCATAACTGCGGCCAACCTCAAGATCGATACGCTGGGCGACATCCAACAGGCTGATCACGCAGCTTTGCACGATCGTGGCAACAAGCCGCCCTTCAAGCCGCCAATCGGTCGCGCCCACCGGCACCAAAGCGCCGGCAAAGCGCAGCCTGCCAACCTCGCGTGCGCCCAGCAATCGGGCGATTGCGCCGCATTCCGCCTCGGTTGCGGTTTCCTCGAACAAATGCGGTGCAGCGCGCGCGAGCCGGTCGAGCCGCAGCGGCCGCGGCATCTCGCACAGCGTCTCGGCTGCGCCGGCGGAAGACTGCATGGCGGGTGTGGGTCCGTTTGGGTTAGGCGGGGCGCGTCGGGTCATCGGTTGGCCCGCCGCGGACTTGAAACGCCTGTCCATGCAAGGTACCCGAAAGGGTGCAAAGCGGAGCGGGAGGCGTCGGGATGAACGCGATGGGCAATCACGCAGCAGGCGCGCATGGGTCCGACCGTCACATGTGCGGAGATCGGGCGCGGACAGCCGATGCGCCGCAGACGAGCGCCGGGCGTGAAAGCAGAGCCAGGCCGGGGCGCAGAGCCGGGTTGGGGCGCATCACCCGCGCCGCGGTGCTGCTCAGCTTGGCGCTGGGCCTTGCGGCCTGTGCTGCGACCTATCGCGGGCATGGCTACGCGCCCAACACCGACGAGCTGACGAATGTTCAGCCGGGCCAGGACACCAAAGGCTCGGTTCGGGCCAAGATCGGCCGCCCCGGCGGCACCGGCATCGTGAGCGATGATGCCTGGTACTATGTTGCCTCGACGCTCGAGCATTTTGCCTATCGTGCCCCTGTGGTTGTCGACCGCCGGGTCGTGGCGATCCGCTTTGACGATGCCGGCATCGTCGCCGACATCCGCCAATTCGGCATCGCCGAGGGCCAGGTGATCGATCTGGTCACCCGCACCACGCCCACCTATGGGCGGGAGCTGACCGTCGTGCAACAGCTCATGGGCAATCTCTTGAACTTCAATGCCGGCAACCTGTTGCAGTGATCAGCCCTCCTTGGGCATGTGTTTGAGCGCCACGCCGTTGATGCAATAGCGCAGACCCGTGGGTTGGGGCCCGTCGGGAAAGACATGGCCCAGATGCGCGTCACAGTTCCCGCAGCGCACCTCGGTGCGGCGCATGAAGAACGATCGGTCGACATGCTCTTCGATGTCGGCATCCTCGGCGGGCTGCCAGAAGCTTGGCCATCCGGTACCGGAATCGAATTTATGGGCGGCATCAAAGAGCGGCGCATCGCAGCACACGCAACGGAACATGGCCGGACCGCCGGGAAAACTGTCATGGGTAAAGGCGCGCTCGGTGCCATGCTTGCGGGTGACGCGGTAGGCAAGATCGTCGAGCTGCGCCCGCCACTCGGCATCCGCTTTCGTGAGCTTCTTGGGGTTTGCCAGTTTCTGGGTCATCATCTCCATCCAGTCTTGCAACTTGCCGCGCGAGGTTGCACAGAAGCTTGGACCCAAGTTGGCAAATTGCAAGTGTCGTGGTTTCGTCAAACTTGTGTGTCACGGCTGACGAACTCCGCTGGATGAGGCAGGCGATGTCAGGCTTTCGCAGATCACGTTTTGTTGCGCGCCTCGCTCGGACCGAGGCTGATCTTCACGCAGCGCAAGAGCTGCGGTTTCGCAGCTTCATTGCGGGACGCGGTGCCGCCGAGGGCGGTGGCCGCGGCAGCGGCCTCGATGCCGATGAATTCGATCCGATCTGCCAGCATATGCTGGTCGAAGACAGCCGCAGCGGCGATCTGGTCTGCTGCTTTCGGTTCTTGCCCCTGGCCGGCGGTCAAGAGATCGGCCGCTCTTATTCGGCCAAGTATTACGATCTGGCCGGACTTGGCAGCTTCGACGGTCCGATGCTGGAGATGGGCCGGTTCTGCGTCGATCCGACCTGGCGCGACCCCGATATTTTGCGCACCGCCTGGGCGGCGATGACGGGCTATGTCGACCGCCATGAGGTGGAAATGCTGTTTGGCTGCTCGAGCTTTCATGGGACCGAGGCCGAGGAATACCATGATGCCTTTGCGCTGCTGGCCGAGCGGCATATTGCACCCAAGCGCTGGCTGCCCCGGGTCAAGGCGCCCAAAGTGTTCCGCTTTGCCAGCCGGCTTAAGCTGCGCAAGCCGGATCTGAAGCTGGCGATGAAGCGCATGCCGCCCTTGCTGCGCACCTATCTGAGCATGGGCGGCTGGGTGTCGGACCATGCGGTGATCGACAATGATCTCAACACCCTGCATGTCTTCACCGGCGTCGAGATCCGGGCTGTGCCAAAGCGCCGGGCGCAGCGGCTGCGGATGCTGACGAGCTGAAACCAGGCGCTTTGCCGGTTTCTGCGCCGGCCGGTTCAACGCTGTTCGGCTTGGCCGTCGCGCGCTGAACGGGGTTCGGCCAAGAAGGCGCTGACGGCAAAGCGGATCAGGCCTTCGGCCTCATCATCCGTGATCATCCTGAGAGCCTGCAGCCCGTGCATCATCGACCAGAGCGACTTTGCGATTTGGTCGATTTGCGAGCGGTCGGCGCTGGGCGGTGAGGCGTGTGCCACGGCCCTGCTGAACTGCTCAAAGCTGTGCACCGCGCGGTCCTGAAACTGCGGATCGCTGCCATCCACAAGCTCGAGGCGAAACATCACCAGCGCGGGCCCGGGCTCCTCCACACAAAGATCGATATAGGCGCGACACATCGCGATGACCTGGTCCCGAGGATCTGGATTGGCCGCGGCCGCCTTTGCTTGCCGCTGTGCGAGCCGGGCAAACCCATCCGCGGCAATTGCGGTCAATAGCCCCTTTGCATTGCCGAAATGATGCGACGGGGCGGCAACCGCCACCCCGGCGCGGCGCGCAACCTCGCGCATGCTGAAGCGGTCGACGCCCCGCTCGGCCAGGAGTGCCGCGCCCTCGCGGATCAGCACCTGTGGAAGGTTGCCGTGATGGTAGCTGTCGCGTTGGGGCACAGGGTGTTGCATGGGGCTGACTGAACCATGCCCTGCGCCTTGACACAAACTGAACACTGATCATATTTTGATTTGAGCAATGATCAGATAGAGAACGCCATGCGACAGAGTTTTCAAATCGCGCTGGTTTGCGCGGCCTTCCTCCCGTTCGTGCTGGGAGTGATGAACGTGATCGGCGGCGCCGGGGCGTACGTTCCGGACGAGCAGGTGACCGCGCGGCTTGACAGTCAGATGCGCTTTTCGGCGATTTGGTCGATGCTGCCATTCTTTATCGCGCTGTGGATCGTGCGGCATTTGGAGAGCGCCGGGCCGGTTCTGATGATCACCCTAGGTGCCACGGCGTTGGCCGGCCTGGCCCGGCTCTACTCTGCCATGGAGTACGGGCTGCCCGAGCCGCTTACAGTCGGGATCATTGCGTTCGAGATCGGCGTTCTTCTGTTCATCCCCTGGCATCGGCGGGCGATTGCCTGAGGCGCTGGGCTGGCGCCGGACAGGGAGCCCGTCCGACAGGGGCATCGAGCCCCTGCCGCCCGGCAGGCCTTCGGCCTGATCCTGTGTCAGGCTTGGCGCCTTGCGGGCGGACGGTATGCCGCTTGTGAGCGGTCGGAGCCCCCGGTAGGGTCGGGTCATGCTGACGATCGATCCCGAGCTTTTTGCAGCGCGCGCCATCGACCCCGACACGGCGGCGTTTGCCGCAGCGCTGGAGGCGCAGCTTTCGACATTGCCGGCCCAGCATGAGCTGGCGATCGCGGCCACGCGCCGTGCCCGCGCCGAGGGCAAGGGCATCTTTCCGCTGGGCGGGCCTGCCGAGGGCTCGGTCTGGGCCGGGCGGGAGAGCGACCCGCCCGCGCCGGCGCTGCGTCTGTCGCGTCCTGGTGGCGCGCCGCGCGGGATCTACCTGCACATCCATGGCGGAGGCTGGACCTTCAACCGGCCGGACTATTACGACATTCCCAACCAGCGCATCGCCCGCGACACCGGACTGGCCGTGGCCTCGGTGCGCTACCGCCTGGCTCCGGAGCATCGCTGGCCGGCGCCGCTGCGGGATGTTTTGGAGGGCATCGCGCAGGCGCGGTCGCGTTGGCCCGGTCTGCCGATTGCCATTGGCGGCGAATCGGCCGGCGCGCATCTGGCCGCTGCGGCGCTGATTGCGTTGCGCGACCAAGGCGGGCTGGATGGGGTGGTCGGCGCGGTGCTCAATTACGGCATGTATGATCTGCGGATGACCGCCTCGATGGCCAATTGGGGCGCGCGCAAGCTGATCCTCAGCACGCCCACCGTGGCGTGGTTTGTGGCCAATCTGCTGGGCAACACGACAGAGGGCGGCACGCTGGCCGATGATCCCGGCGCATCGCCGCTTTTGGCCGATCTTGCCGGAATGCCACCGGCGCTGTTTCAAATCGGCACGCTCGACCCGCTGCTCGATGACAGCCTGATGCTGGCCACCCGCTGGTCGGCGGCGGGGGCTGCGGCAGAGCTCGCGGTCTATCCCGGCGGGGTGCATGCCTTTGACGCGTTCGAGCTGGCAATCGCCGAGGCGTTTCGGGCCCGGCAATCGGACTTCCTCGCACGGCTCTTTTCAAACGCTCCGTACGACTGAGCCGGTTTTGAGAGAACCCGCAAGCAAGCCGTGTGGGAGGCCCGTGTCGCCGGCTGCGGCGCGGGATCAGCCGCCGGTGACCGACATGTGGCGGCGCATCTCTCCCGCAACGGCCTGACGGGAATAGTCGAAATCATGCCCCTTGGGCTTGCGCGCAATCGCCCGCCGGATCGCTGCCTCCAACGGGCCATCCTCGGCGCCGGCCCGCAGCACGGCCCGCAGATCGGCATCGTCATCCTGGCCCAGGCACATATAGAGTTGACCGGTGCAGGTCAGCCGCACCCGGTTGCAGCTCTCGCAGAAATTGTGGCTCAACGGTGTGATGAAGCCGATGCGCTGCCCCGTCTCCTCCAGCCGGGCATAGCGTGCCGGCCCGCCCGTGCGCTCGGCTGTCTCATGCAGGGTCCAGTGGGCGCTGAGCGCTGTCCGCACATCCTCCAGCGACCAGTACTGGTCGAGCCTGTCGGCCTCGATCTCGCCCATCGGCATGACCTCAATAAAGGTCAGATCGAAGCCGCGTGCGCCGCACCATTCGACCATCCGATGCAGCTCATCATCGTTGAAACCCTTTAGGGCGACCGCATTGATCTTGACCGCGAGCCCCGCCTCCTGAGCCGCATCGATCCCGTCGAGCACCTGGGCGAGCCGCCCCCACCGCGTGATTTCCGCGAATTTTCGGTCATCGAGCGTGTCGAGCGAGACATTGACCCGGCGCACCCCGCAGGCGGCAAGGGCCGCGGCATGCCGGCGCAGCTGGCTGCCATTGGTCGTGAGGGTGAGCTCGTCGAGGGTGCCGGCCTCCAGATGCCGGGCCATGCCCTCGAAAAACCCGATGATCCCGCGGCGGACCAGCGGCTCGCCCCCGGTCACGCGCAGCTTGCGAACGCCCAGACGCACGAAGGCCGAGCAGAGCCGGTCGAGCTCCTCAAGCGTCAGAAGCTCCTTCTTGGGCAGGAACGTCATATGTTCGGCCATGCAATAGCTGCAGCGAAAATCGCAGCGGTCCGTCACCGAAACGCGCAGATAGGTGATGGCGCGCGCAAACGGATCGATCAGCGGTGCGGTCATGGCTCTCCCCCTCATGATGCCATATAGGCAGCGCGGCGGAGCGCGTCAAAACCTCAAATCACCCTGCGCCCGCCCGCGCGCCACCCGACGCAGCAAGCGCCTGGGTCGGATGTCGGGTCGCTCGGCAGAGCCCCGCCAATCACTTCATTGATCTGAAAGAACGGCGAGAGGCCTTGGGTCTTGCCATTCCCGACAACCGGCAGGCCCGTCGTTGACTTGCTCTCGATCGTGTTGGTCTCGCTGAAGACGTAATGCGCGCCGGGCAGATCGTAGACGAGGACATCCTGGCAGTTGCCGCCCTGCGAGTTGCACTGTTCGCCCCCACGCTTCATAGGGCAGAAACAGCGCCTCATCGCGCCCATCAGTGTTGAAATCGGCAAAGATGCTGCTGGTCGAGAAGAGCTCGTTGTCATAGCGGACCCGCGAAAAGGTGAGCTGGTCGCTTGAACAGCTAAAATCAATCGCCTGGGTGCTCAACGGCGTGCCGGACGTCACCACGCC
>JBCDDO010000062.1:0-9994 GCA_039180245.1 Pseudomonadota bacterium
AGCGGCACGGACCAAAGGGGTTGGGTCAGAACTTTCATAACGGCTATGCTCGTTGGCTGGCGGCGTTTGAAGAGAAGAGAGCGGGCGTGTTTTCGCTCAGCGTCAGCGAAGCCTATGCGGGAATAGTCTCAGTGTTGCCGGACCGTTGACTCTGGGCTCTTTGCGCAGTGCGCATCAGGTGCTGGCTATCGACCCCGTGACCACGTCCTGATAGGGCAAAGCCATGGACCCTATTCTGGAAACCCACGCCCGTCTCAGCGTCGCCCCGATGATGGATTGGACCGACCGGCATTGCCGGTACCTTCACCGGCTGATGTCATGGCGCGTGTGGCTTTACACCGAAATGGTCACCGCCGCGGCGCTTCTGAACGGCCCGGCCGAGCGGCTGTTGCGCCATCATCCCGGTGAGCATCCGGTTGTTTTGCAGATCGGCGGGTCTGAGCCGGAGGCGCTGGCGGCGGCCGCCCGGCTTGGCGCCGCGGCGGGATATGATGAGATCAATCTCAATTGCGGCTGCCCGTCGGACCGGGTGCAGTCGGGCGCGTTCGGGGCTTGTTTGATGCGCGAGCCGGCGCTGGTCGCCGACTGTGTGGCGGCCATGCGCGCGGCGGTTTCAGTGCCCGTCACGGTCAAATGCCGCATCGGCGTCGATGAGCAGGAGCCCGCCGAGGTCTTGCCCGCCTTTCTCGACGCGCTCGTTTCGGGCGGGTGCCGCCGGGTGATCATCCATGCACGGAAAGCCTGGCTGCAGGGGCTCAGCCCGCGCGAGAACCGCGAAGTTCCGCCGCTCGACTACGATCTTGCGGCGGCGATGATCGGCCGGTTCGACGGGCTCGCGGTCGAGCTCAACGGCGGGATCGACACGCTTGAGGCGGCTCAAACCCAGCTTGCGCGCGGCTTTGCCGGGGTGATGATCGGGCGGGCGGCCTATCACGCGCCGGCTGCGCTTTTGCCGGGCATCGATGCGCTTTACGGCGACGCACCGGAACGTTCGGCCGAGGCGGCCGTGCGCGCAATGCTGCCCTATATCGAAGCCGAATGCGCGGCCGGCACGCGGCTCAACCAGATCACCCGGCATATGCTGGGCCTGTTTGCCGGCTGTCCGGGTGCGCGACGCTGGCGGCGCATGCTGTCGGAGGAGGCGGTGCGTCCCGGTGCCGGACCTGCGCTGGTGGAACGGGCGTTGAACCTGCTCGTCGCGGATGCAGCCTGACGCGTGCTACGCGGCGCTTGGCTGGGCCGCTTTGGGCCGCGTCGCCGGGCTGTCGGACTGGGTCGAAGCCGTGCGCCCGCATGCAACCACTCTGGCGGCGCGCGAGGCGGGGGGCGCACGGCGCTGCGGCGGCACCTGGTATGCTGGGGTCAACATCCTGCCAAACGGGCCGGATGGTGCGGTGCCGCACGGCCCGCCATTGCCCGCCACACTGACCGACATCGTCGCGCGCATCACTGGATTTGCGGCCTGGCCCTGGGAGCCGGCGCAGATCTCGGTCTGCTACCCGGGCTATCCACTGCAGGACCCGGGCGAGCGGGAGGCCGCGTTCCGGTTTCGCCGCGACCGCGACGCCGCGCATCTGGACGGCCTGTTGCCGATCGGGCCTGACCGGCGGCGCCATCTGCGCGAGCATCACGCATTTATCCTGGGCATTCCGCTGGTCGAGACCGATCCCGACGCCGCGCCGCTGATCGTCCATGAGGGATCGCACCGGCCGGTCGCGGAGACCTTCGCCGCCCGTTTTGAGGGGGTTGCGGCCGAGAAATGGGGCGAGATCGATGTGACCGACGCCTATCAGGCGCTGCGCCGGCAGATTTTCCAGGCAGGTCGGCGAAAAAAACTGCACGCCCGGCCCGGCGAGGCCGTTTTGCTGCACCGACACGCACTGCATGGGGTGGCGCCTTGGCGCGACGGCGCAGCTGCACCGCCAGAGGGGCGGATGATCGCCTATTTTCGTCCCGATCCGGCCCCGGGCGCCCCGCCGAGCTGGTGGCTCAGCCCCTGATGCCGCGCCCGACCGGTTCGACGTCAGGTCTGCGTCAGTGCCGGGCCTGGATGTCGAGGGGCGTCAACTGCCGCTGGTTTTGCGTGCGCGACGGCGCGAGGGCCGGTTCGCCGCATCCCGCAGCAGCTCGCGGCGCCCGTCGAGCGCCTCCATAATCTCGCGTCGCTCTTCGGGGGTCATTGCCGACCAGCGGCCGATCTCCTCGATGCTGCGGTGACAGCCCACGCAGATGCCCGCCTGGGGATGAACCACGCAGATCTTCACGCAAGGGCTTTCGACCTCCTGTCGCTTCCAGATCCGGTCGCTCATCCGCCCTCCGATCCCATTGTTTGATCCAGCGCTGCCATGCCGGCCAGCGCTGCCTCAAGAATATGCGCCGCCGCGACCTGATCGATCACATTGGCGCGACGTTTTTTTGGCACGCCTGCCGCATTCAGACCATCCTCGGCCGCGGCCGTGGTCAAGCGCTCGTCCCAAAGCAGGATCGGCAGGGCCGTGCGCCGGGCCAGATTGCGCGCAAAGGACCGGGTCGAATCGCAGCGTGCGCCTTCGCTGCCATCCATGTTGCGCGGCAGGCCCAGAACGAACCCCCGGGCGGCCCGTGCCTCGGCCAGAGCAAGCAGACGTTCCAGATCCGGCGTCAGACGCGCAGCCCGGCGAAGCGTCGTCAGCGGCGCGGCCAGCCGACGCTCAACATCGCTCACGGCGATGCCGATGGTTTTGCTGCCAAGATCGAGCCCCATCAGCACGCCCGAAGGTGCGGCGTCGCGCATCGCGGGCGCGGTCTCGTGAATTGCCCCCATGGTCAGGGCGCGTCGGCTTCAAGGCCGACATCGCGCGCGGCCGCGTCGATCAGGGCCAGCCCGTCGGGATTGCGCGCAAACACCATCCGTGCCTCCTCCCAAATCACGCGGGCCTTCTCGGGCTCGTCCTGAACCCCAAGTGCGCGAATGAGCCGGGCCCAATCCGCCGCCGGTCCGCCCTCCTCGGCCAACCGCTGCGCCAGCCCGTCGACCATGGCCTGGATCATCGCCGCCCGCTCCGCCGGGTCCAGATCGCGCGCCGCCTCGATCTGCTCAAGCGATGGGCCGGGTGCCCGCGCGATCTCGGGCAGCGTGGCTCCAATGGCTGCGGCCAGCGGCGCGATCTGTGCCTGGATGGGCGCTGTCCAGGGGGCGTCGGGCGGGCCTTCGCGCAACAGGCGCAGCCAGATGTCATAGGCCGCCCGCAATTCACCATTCTGCGCCTGCGCCAGACCGGCATAATAGCGCGCCCGCGGCAGGGTGGGGTTGCGCCGCAGCGCCTCGCCCAAGGCTCGCTCTGCCTGAGGCGAGACATACTCGCCCGCCGCAAGGATCATCAGCTCGGCATGGGTTTCATGGTCCTGCGCGGTTGCCTCGGGCCCAAGCCGAAGGATCAGCCCGCCCTGGACCTGATGCGCCTCGGCGTAATGTCCGATGCTGCCCAGCGCACGGGCCAGAAACCGATAGGCCCGGGTCTCGCTTGGCCGTGCGGCAACGATCTCGCGCAGCTGGCCGATCATTGGCACCAGCCGGGCATCGCTGGGCGCGGGCTCGGGCGCCGGGTCGATGCCATTGGCCACCAGCACCGCTTCGGCCTCGGCCTGGCTCAGACGCTGTGTTGCCCGGCGGGTCAGGGGCAGGTCAGCGCGCCCAGGATCGCCAACGCCGCGGAAGATGGGCGCGAGATTGATCTCTGCGCCAAAGGGCAGCGGCACGCGCATGGCCAGATCGGTCCTTTGTTCGGCCACCCATTCGGGCGATGCGCCGGCATAGAGCAAGAGCCGCTCGGTTCCCAGATAGATGAAAACAACGCCGGCCACCCCGAAACCCAACCCGACCAGCGCCGCGCGTCGTCCCGACCCGGTCGCGGCGCGGCCCTGTTCGGGCATTTCGGCGGCATTGGCAGCCATATCGGCAGCAAGCAACCGCCTGGCGACTTCTGCCCGGCTCGCCTCGGCCTCCTGCGCGTCGATCACCCCGCGGGCACGGTCGCGCTCGATCTCCGCAAGCTGGTCGCGATAAACCTGGACATCCGGCGACACCGGGGCCTGGCGCTGTCCCTGACGGGCAAAAAGCGGCCCCAGCGTCCAGAGCAGCGCTACTGCGGCCAACAGGGCTGCGGCAATCCAGAACATCGTCGCTCCTGGCCTCCCGATCCTTTGCGCGACCCTATCCGCGCGGTCGGGCGGCATCAATGCCAACGGATCGAGGCTGCCCTCAAGGTCGTGATTGTCGCGCCGAGCGGCGGCTTCGGGGGATGCGCTGCCCAATCTGCGCTGCTAGATTTCCCGCGATCATGGGAGGGAGCGATGCGCCGCTATTCGGTGTTTGCAGTTGCGCGCGAGGCGATGCGGTATCACAGCGGGTGGGAGCGGGCCTGGCGCAGCCCCGACCCGAAGGCCGAATATGATGTGGTCGTGGTGGGGGCCGGCGGGCACGGGCTCGCCACCGCCTATTACCTGGCCAAGAACCATGGCATCCGCAATGTCGCGGTGCTGGAGAAGGGCTGGCTGGGCGGCGGCAATACCGGGCGCAACACCACGATCATTCGCTCCAACTATCTTCAGGATCCGTCAGCGGCGATCTATGAGCTGTCGCGCAGCCTTTACGAGACGCTCAGCCAAGAGCTCAACTACAACGTCATGTTCAGCCCGCGCGGCGTGATGATGCTGTGCCAGACCGAACATGAGGCCAAGGCCTTCAAGCGCACCGCCCATGCCACGCGGCTCAATGGCATCAAGACGCGCTATGTGGGCGCGCATGAGGTCAAGCGGCTCTGCCCGATCATGAACATCAAGGGTCCGCGCTATCCGGTTTTGGGCGGTCTCTGGCAGCCGCGCGGCGGCACGGCGCGCCACGATGCGGTGGCCTGGGGCTATGCGCGCGCAGCCTCGGATCTGGGCGTGGACATCATCCAGAACTGCGCGGTCACCGGCATTGATGTGACCGGCGGCAAAGTGCGCGGCGTGCGCACCGAACGCGGCGAGATCCGCTGCAAGAAACTCTGTCTTGTCGTGGCCGGGCATTCCGGGGTGCTGGCCGAGATGGCGGGGTTTCGTTTGCCGGTGGAGTCGGTGGCACTTCAGGCCTATGTGAGCGAGCCGATCAAGCCTGTGATCGACATTGTGGTGATGGCCGGCACTGTGCATGGCTATCTGAGCCAGTCCGACAAGGGCGAGCTGGTGATCGGCGGCGGCGCGGATGGGTGGAACAACTACACCCAGCGCGGCAGCTTTCAGCATGTCGAGGACACCGCCCGCTCGCTCATCGAGCTTTTTCCCATCATCAGCCGGCTGAAGATGCTGCGCCAATGGGGCGGCATCGTCGATATGACCGGCGACCGCTCGCCTATCATCGGGCCGACCCCGGTCGAGGGCATCACCATCAATTGCGGCTGGGGCACGGGCGGGTTCAAGGCGATCCCCGGCTCGGGCTGGGCCACCGCGGCGCTGATTGCAAAGGGTCAAGACCCCGTCGCCGGCCCGTTCGGGCTTGAACGCTTCACCGAAGGCCGCATGATCGACGAAAGCGTCGCGGCGGGCGTGGCGCATTAGACCGGCCATGATCCCCTTTCTGATCGCCAACCGCTACTACACTTACGCGTTTTTGTTTGCGCTCTGGGCCGGTGCGTCGATCGCAGGGCTGCTTCTCAACTGGCCGCAGCTTTTTCCGGCTTTCGGGGCGGTGGCGCTCTGCATCGGGTTCGGTGTCTTTCTGACCGACCGGTTTCGCGCCTCCGAGGCGCGGCGTCTCTGGGACAGCCAGTTGGAGACCCAACTTCGGATGATCTGGCGCTACATCCAGCGCATGCGGCGCGACGATGCGCGTGATCCGTTGTCGCTCGATGCTCTGGAAGGTCGGATTTCGGAGAGTTTCGAGGGCATGCTTGCGTCAAAAAACGCCGAAGCGGTGCGCGAGACCTATCGTATCGAGATGTCCTTTTCGGTTATTGGCACGCTGCAATGGGGGTTTGGCGAGATGGTGGTGGGCTGGTTGCATGGCTGAACTGGGGGCGTTTCCATGCTGATGCTGACCTGCCCTTATTGCGGTGCGACGGGTGAAGAGACCGAATTCGTGCCGGGGGGCGAGGCACATATCCGCCGCGCCGGGCCGGAGGCAAGCGATACCGAGTTCGCGTCCTACCTCTTTGAGCGCAAGAACCCCCGCGGCGTGCATCTTGAACGCTGGCGCCATGCCTATGGGTGCGGGAAGTGGTTTCACGTCGCCCGCTGCACTGTGACCTTGGAGGTGTTTGGCAGCTATTCGGCCCAGACAACCGCGCCGCCCGACACGGTGCTTGCCGCCATCCGCGCCCGCCATCCGGGATGGGAGCCGGGCCAGTGAGCGCGCGATTGCCATCGGGCGGGGTGCTCATCGACCGCAGCCAACCGCTGCAGTTCCGGTTCAATGGCCGGCGCTTGCGCGGCTTTGCCGGCGACACGCTGGCCTCGGCTCTGCTCGCCTCGGGCCAGACCCTGCTGGGCAGGTCGTTCAAGTATCACCGTCCACGCGGCTTGGTTGCGGCGGGGGTCGAGGAGCCCAATGCGCTGATGACCATCGGCGACGGTGCGCGGTCCGAGCCCAACCGTCGGGCAACGATGGTGCCGCTGGCGGAGGGTCTGACGGCGCGCAGCCAGAACCACTGGCCGCGGCTGGAATTTGATGTCGGCGGCGTCAATGCGTGGCTCGCGCCGCTCCTGCCGGCGGGGTTCTACTACAAGACCTTCCTGCAACCCCGTATTGCCTGGAAGCATCTCTTCGAACCGGTGATCCGGCAAAGCGCGGGCCTCGGCCCGGCGCCGAAAAAGCCAGATCCAGACCGGTATGAGCATCTCTATGCCTTTGCCGATGTGCTGGTCGTGGGGGGCGGGGTTGCCGGGCTCCAGGCTGCGTGCGCGGCGGCCGAGACCGGCGCCCGGGTGATGCTGCTGGAACAAGCCCCGCATTGGGGCGGGCGGGCGCTTGTTGACACGCAGGAGGTCGAGGGCGAAGAGACCGGCCTTTGGGTTGCGCGTCAGGTTGCGGCCCTGGCCGAGCGCCCCAATGTCACGCTGCGCTCGGCCTGCACGGTTTCGGGCCTTTTTGACCATGGCTATGTGCTGGCCGAGGAAGAGCTGCGCAGCGATGCCGGCGGCACGCCGCGCAGCCGGCTTTGGCGCATCCGGGCAAAGCGCATCGTCACCGCAACCGGGGCCATCGAGCGGCCGCTGGCCTTTGCCGGCAATGACCTGCCGGGCGTGATGCTGGCCGCTGCCATGCGCGATTACCTGGCGCTTTGGGCGGTCAGCCCCGGCGATCGCACCGTCGTCATGACCAATAATGACGATGCCTATCGCACGGCCATCGCGCTCAAACGCGCGGGGCTCGACGTGCCCGTCATTCTCGACGCGCGGGGCATGTTCAGCTCGCAGCTTGTCGCCGATGCAAGGGCTCTGGGCATCCGGGTGGAGTTTGGCCGCGCCATCGCGCGGGTGCAGGGGCGGCGCAAAGTCAAAGCGGTCGAGGTTTGTGCCATCGCCGGCGAGGGCGCGGTGATCGAGACCATTCCCTGCGATGCCGTCGCCATGTCCGGCGGCTGGTCGCCGGCGGTGCATCTGTGGTCGCATTGCGGCGGCAAGCTGGTTTGGGATGCGGCGGCGACCCAGTTCCTGCCCGACCTTGCCCGCCCGCCCACCGGTGCGGATGGGCGCGCCTTTGTGCTGCCCACAGGCCCCGTCGCAGGGCAAGGCGAAGCCCCGGCGGCCAGTGGCGATGCGGCGGCCATAGGCCGTCGCGCGGCTGAGGAGGCGGGCGGTGGACCGCCCTCCGACGAGGCCGCCCCCCCTGTGGTGACCGCATCGCCGCCCACCGAGCCTGCCGACGCGCCGCCGCTGCCGCTCTGGGTTGTGCCGCAAGGTGCCGCCCCGGCCCTGCGCGCAAAGGCGTTTCTTGATTTTCAGAACGATGTGAAGGTCTCCGACATCGAGCTTGCCGCGCGAGAGGGGTTTGAGAGCGTCGAGCATGCCAAGCGCTACACCACCCTCGGCATGGCCACCGATCAGGGCAAGCTTTCCAACATTCCAGGCCTTGCCGTGCTCTCCGACGCACTTGGCCAGCCCATCGCGCAGACCGGAACCACCACGTTTCGCCCGCCCTGGGTGCCGCTGACCCTGGGAGCGGTTGCAGGCGATGCGCGCGGGCCGCTTTTTCGTGCCACCCGCCGCACGGTCACCGATGGCTGGGCCGAGGCGCGCGGTGCGGTGTTCGAGCCGGTCGCGGCCTGGCGGCGCGCCTTTGCCTATCCGCAGGACGGTGAAACCACATTGGCTGCCCTGCGCCGCGAGGTCTTGGCGGTGCGCGAGGATGTCGGCCTGCTCGATGCCTCAACGCTGGGAAAGATCCTCGTCAAAGGGCCGGATGCCGCGGCTTTCCTCGACCGCATCTACACCAACATGATGTCGACCTTGAAGCCGGGGCGCTGTCGCTACGGGCTGATGCTGACCGAAAACGGCTTTGTCTTCGACGATGGCGTGGTCGTGCGCCAGGATGCCGAGACCTTCCTGCTCCACACCACCACCGGCGGGGCCGAGCGTGTGCATGGCCATCTTGAGGAATGGTTGCAGACCGAGTGGTGGGACATGCGCGTCTTCACCCTCGATGTCACCGAGGCCTATGCACAGTTTGCGATCGCGGGTCCCAAGGCCCGCAATCTTCTCGACCGGCTGGGGATCGACGGTCTTGACGGGCAAAGCATGCCCTTCATGAGCTCGGCGTCCCGGATGGTGCTGGGCGGTCCCGCACGCATTCACCGAATTTCGTTTTCGGGCGAGCTCTCCTTTGAGATTGCAGTTCCCGCGTCGCGAGGTCTTGCGCTGTGGGAGGCGCTGGTTGAAGCCGGGGCGACGCCCTATGGCACCGAGGCCATGCATGTGCTGCGCGCCGAAAAGGGCTTCATCATCGTGGACGATGAGACCGATGGCACGGTCACCCCGCATGATCTTGGCATGTCCTGGGCGGTCTCCAAGAAGAAGTCCGATTTTATCGGCAAGCGTGCGCTGGAGCGGAGCCATCTGGCCGCCGAGGGGCGCAAGCAGCTGGTCGGGCTTGACTGTCTGGAGCGTGGCCACGGCCTGCCTGACGGCGCGCATGCCGTCGCCGGCCGTCGTGCCGATGGCAAACCGCGCGCAATCGGTCATGTCACGTCGAGCTATCACTCGCCCACTCTGGGCCGGCATATTGCGCTGGGGCTCATCGAAGGCGGGATGTCGCGGCTGGGACAGGTGCTGGAGTTCCCGGTCGGGCGCCGCGAGACGCTGCGAGCGCGCATCGTCGATCCCTGTTTCCTCGACAAGGAGGGGCAGCGCCAGAATGTCTGACCTTTCATCGCCCGCCCTGGATCCGACGAGCGGCGCCGCGGAACCGCTGCGCTTTAATGGGGTCGAGATTGCCTGGCAGGCGCCCGCAGCGCCGGCCGGATTGGTCAGTCTCAGGGCCGATCTGGCGGATCCAGCCATCGACGCGGCCCTGGTCGCGGCGACTGGCATGGCCGTGCCGGGGATGCGCCGCGCCGTTACGGCCGCGGATGCCGCGGCGCTGTGGTTTTCACCCGATGAGCTGCTGCTGCTGTTGCCCGATGCGGCCCGGGCGGCGACGGCACTTGGCGATGCGCTGCGTGCGGTGCACCATCTGGTTGCCGATACCACCGACGCCCGCTGTCGCGCGCGCATCACGGGTCCCGCGGCGCGGGATCTGCTGGCGCGGGGTCTGCCGGTCGATCTGGCGCCTGCGGCCTTTGGGCCGGGCGATCTGCGCCGCACACGGCTCGGCCAACTTGCTGCGGCCATATGGTGCGAGGATGTGGAGCGGTTTTCGCTCTTCTGCCATCGCTCGGTGGCGCAGCATGTCGCCCACTGGCTGTCGACCGCCGCGTCGAGCGGGCCCGCCGGGCTCTACGCCCCGATGCCAGGCTGAGCGCGACGCGGCCTTTACAAA
>JBCDDO010000063.1:0-9958 GCA_039180245.1 Pseudomonadota bacterium
GCGGCGGGCGCGCCGGTCGACGATCTGGTCGATCCCGCCCAGGGCTATTGAGGAAAGCGCAGCATGCAGCTGACACCCGATGAACATGACGAGGCCGCCCAGGCGTTGTTTGAGGCCGAGCGATCGGGCCAGCAGATCGGACTTCTGTCGCGCCGCTTTCCGAGCATGGATTTGGACGATTGCTATGCCATTCAAACCCGGCTGGTTGCGCATAAGCTCCAGTCTGGGCGGCAGGTCATCGGCTGGAAGATCGGGCTGACCTCGCGGGCCATGCAGGCCGCTCTGGGCATCGATATTCCGGATTCCGGCGTGCTCTTCGACGATATGCTGTTTGCGGATGGCGCCGAGATCCCCCCGGGCCGGTTCATTGCGCCCAGGGTCGAGGCCGAGATCGCCTTTGTGATGCGCGCGCCGCTTGCCGGTGCCGATGTGTCCCGCGACGCGGTGATCGCGGCCACAGCCTATGTCGCGCCCTGTCTGGAGATCCTCGACACCCGCATCCTGCGCCAAGACCCCCAAACCGGTGCCACGCGCAAGATCTTCGACACGGTGTCGGACAATGCCGCGAATGCCGGGGTGGTGATGGGCACCTCGCGGCATCAGGTGGAGGCCATGGATCTGCGCTGGGTGGGCGCGATTTTGCGGCGCGATGGCGTGGTCGAGGAGACCGGGCTTGGCGCCGGCGTCCTCGACGATCCGGTCTCGGGGATTGTCTGGCTGGCCCGTCGCATGGCGCAGTACGGCCAACGGATCGAGGCTGGCCAGATCGTGCTCTCCGGCTCCTTCATTCGCCCCGTCGAATGCCCGCC
This sequence comes from Pseudomonadota bacterium, assembly GCA_039180245.1. Lineage (GTDB taxonomy): Bacteria > Pseudomonadota > Alphaproteobacteria > Rhodobacterales > Rhodobacteraceae > J013. The sequence continues at coordinate 810 of JBCDDO010000063.1, forward strand.
AGGCACCTCGATTGAGGCCGATTTCGGCGCTTTCGGCCAGGTTGGGCTGTCCTTTGGCTGACGCAATCTGCGCCACGCTGCCCACGCATGCATCACCGGGGCCGATTACAGCCCCGCGCTGACACTGTGCGGTGGCACACTTCGCCGCGGCAGCGCCGGACTGCTCTTTTGCCCGCAATCTGCTATGTTAAGAACAGGCTTTATGTGTCGTGCGTCGGTGGTCTGAGTGTCGCGGTTCGGAGAGCGGGTCATGATCAAACGTCTGTGCCAGTCTCTGTCGTTTCTTGCCGTCGCTTTCGCGCTGGCGGCGGCATCCGCACAGGCCGATGACCGCATCGCCCTTGTCATCGGCAATGGCGATTATGCCAATCAGACCCCGCTGGTGAACCCGGCCAATGATGCAAACGATCTTGCCGCGACCTTGCAGGCGATTGGGTTTGAGGTCGAGCGGCACGAGAATATCGGCTATATCGAAATGCTGACAGTGCTGAAGAACTTTCAGTACCGCGCGCTCGCGGCCGAGGTGGCAATCGTCTATTATTCTGGGCATGGGCTGGAGATCGACCGCAGCAATTATCTGATCCCGGTCGATGCGACGCTGAATACCGACCGCGATGTGCCCTTCGAGGCTGTGCCTCTGCAGGCGGCCTTGCTGGCGGTCGAGGGGGCGGCAAAGCTCAGCCTCGTCATCGTCGATGCCTGCCGCGACAATCCCTTTTTGGACAGCATGCGCCAGCTTTCGGCGACGAAATCGCTGGGCAAGGGGCTGGGGCATATCGAGCCGGCCGGAAACACGCTTGTCGCCTATGCCGCGCGCGAGGGCACGGTGGCCTATGATGGCGAGGGTCGCAACAGCCCCTATGCGCGCGCTCTGATCGCAGCGCTGCAATATCCCGGGCTGGAGGTCGGCAAGCTCTTTCGGGTCGTCCGCGACAGTGTGCTTTCCGAAACCGAAGGGCGGCAGGAGCCGTTTCTCTATGGCTCGCTCTCGGCCAGCGACTTTTTCCTGAACCCGCCCGAGCCGCCCGCCCCGGTTGCGCCGCCTGCGGCCCCGGGCGCCCAGGGTCTGGACGAGGCCGCCCGCGCCGATTGGGCCTTTGTGAAGGACACAACGAGCATCGCGGTGCTGGAGCGGTTCATCGCCACCCATCCCGACACGGTCATGGCAGCGCTGGCCCAGGAACGGATCGCAATCTTGCAAGCGGGCGACATCCCGCCATCGGCCCCGGCTGAGCGCGCGCCGGGCCGCAACCAGGAGCCCGACACCGCGCCGCTGACCCTGGCCGAGATCGCCTATTGGAACAGCATCGAAGACAGCATGGATCCGCGCGATTTCAGCGATTACCTCGCGCGCTATCCCGAGGGGATCTATGTCTCGCTCGCGCGGCGAAGGCTGGCGCAGCTCAATGTGGCGCCGGGCCTGCCGACCACCACCGGCCCGGAGATCGCCTCGGCCGCGCCGCGCCAATCCGAAACCGCCGATCCAACGCCGGCTCCCGCGACCGAGGCCCCGGCCCCGACCCGTCGCGCGCCACCGGGGCAACGTGAAAAGACCATCGTGCCTGTGCCCCTGCCGCCCCGCGATTCCGACCCAACCCTGGGCGGTGCCAACAGTCTCGACGCGACGCCGGCCTCGCTTGCCAAGACCGAACAGATGCCGTTGAGCTGGATTCAGACCGGCCTGAAGGTCCTGGGGCATTACAACGGGCGGGTCGATGGCCTGCCGGGGCCGCGCACCACCCGGGCCATTCGGGCGTTCCTGCGCGAGAATGACAGTCTCAATCCCGCCGAGGATGGCGGTCTGGAAGCTATCGGACGCATCGTTCTGATCTGGCAGGCCGCAAAGACCGGTGATGATGAAGCGATGCGGCTTTTGGGTCTGATGTATATGGTTGGAATGGGTGTGGAGCGCGACCGTGCTGAGGCCGAAAAACTGCTGCGCGCCGCAGTTGAACGTGGCAATACTCTCGCGGAAGGCAATCTGGAGGCGCTGTTGCGCCCATAGCGCAGCGGCCAGCCGCGGGCGCGGAGGACACAGCGATGTCGGGTTGGGTTTGGCGCCGAAGACGCGTTTGCGACTGCATTGCGGCGGTCCTTGCCGCGTTCATCCTTCCAATGGCGCCCCACACGGCCGGCGCGCAGGAGGCTTGCGTTGAAGAGGTGGCGGGTGAGTGCGTGCGTTTTGCGCCCGCCCCGCAACAGTCTCCGCAGCGGCCTCTGCAGCAGTCTCCACAACAGACTGGCCCGTCGCGGCAAATCCCGCCTCAGGCCACACCGCAACCGGCGCGGCCGGTGGTCCCTCATATCCCGCTGCCGCGCGCCGATCGTCGGGCGGTTCAGGCCATGCTCAATGCCCTGGGCTATGACGCGGGACCCACCGATGGCGCGTTCGGCCGGCGCACAATGGACGCAATTCGGTCCTTTGAACGCGATCAGGGGCTTCGGGCCGATGGCGTGCTCGACCGCGCGACCTATGATCGGCTAAGCGCACAGCATGCGGCCCGCCCTGATCGGTCGACACCGCCCGATCCGGTCGCCACACCGCCGGCTGGGGTGAATCCAAACCCGCCCGACAGCACGCCGCCGCCGGTTCAGGCCGGTTTGCAGCCGGGAACCTATCGCGCTGTGGGCCGGGCCACGCGTGTGGGCGATTGGACCGGCGTGGCAGAGATCACCGGCCGGCGTCTCTCCTTGCGCATTGTGTTCAGCGGCCCCGGCGGCGAGGCACGGCTGAGCTGCGACACAACATTGGAGGCCGATGACAGCTTTGCGTGTTACATGCGCACCGTTCCCAGCCATTGGGACCGGCGCTGGGCCCGAGGAACCTTCCCGCAGGTGCGGGTGCTCCCCTTGGGCAGCTTCGGCGGCGCGGATTTCGATTTCAAGCCGGCCAATTAGAGCCGGCTGCTCCGCCAACGCGTAATGCCGAGCGCCTCCTTGGGCCTCAATTCCCGCCACCGACATTGTCGTCGGGAAACCGGAAGCCCTCGTTGATCACAAAGAGATCTGTGTCCAAGGCGCCGCCGACCAGCAGCTCTGCACGTGCGACACCCAGCAGTGTCAGGCTTGTGTTCGGCGCGTCGCGCACGCTGATTTCGGTGCTGACCTGACCGCCCAGCAGGACTTGGGTGAGGACAAGATCAGTGTCGTCGAACTCACCTTGCCCGAAATTCAGCACGTCCCATTTGCCGTCGGATTTGTCGGCGTCATAGTCAAAGATCCGATCGGCGCCAAAGCGCGTGTCCTGAAACACGAAAACGTCGTTTCCATCGCCGCCAAACATAAGGTCATTGCCGCTTCCGCCAACGATCAGGTCGCGCCCGGCACCGCCCTCGATCACATCGGCGCCGGCCTCGCCAAAGATCCGGTCGCGCCCCGCGCCGGCCTGCAGCCGGTTTGCCGCGGCGTCGCCGCGCAGCAGATCGTCGAAACTGGTGCCGCGGAGCGCCTCGACAGCCAGATAGCGGTCGCCGGCGGCCTCGCCCTGATTGATCTGCGGCGCAAGCAGGCTGGCCACAATGCTCTGGGCGGCCTGCGAATAGTCGGCAAAATCCACGCCCAATCCGCCCACCAGCGAGTCGCCGCCCAATCCGCCGCGCAACACATCATTGTCGCTGCCGCCATAGAGCATGTCTGCCCCAAGCCCGCCGATCAGCAGATCATTGCCGCCGAGCCCAGAGATGCTGTCGGCGCCGGCCCCGCCATCAAGCGTGTTTGCAGCGCCATTGCCGGTGATGCTGTCGCCGAAATCCGACCCCATGACGATTTCCACATCGACCAGCCGGTCGCCCTGCGCGTCGCCCGTGCCCGATGAGGGGGCGGCAAGGTTGATCGTCACAGCGCCGCTTGCATCGGCATAGCTTGCCGTGTCGATGCCCGCGCCGCCGATCAGGAGGTCAAGATCGCCCCCCCCAAACAGAAGATCGTCGCCCGCCCCGCCATCGACACGGTCGATCCCTGCGCCGCCAAAGAGCGTGTCATTGCCGGCATTGCCCAGAACGACGTCGCCATCGCCTGCGCCGAACAACATGTCACCACTGCCCGCGCCGATGAGCTGGTCGCGAAAACCCGAGCCTTGGAAGACCTCAATGCTTTGATAAACATCGCCCGCGGCATCGCCGCGATTGGCCGCACCATTGGCCAGGTTGACGATCACCCGCACCGCCGCATCGGCGTAATCGGCCGTGTCGATGCCGGCGCCCCCATTCAGCGTGTCCGGCCCGCTGCCGCCGCGCAAGAGATCGTTGCCAACCGAGCCAAAGAGCCGGTCGACGCCCAGACCGCCGTAAAGAGTGTCATCGCCGCCGCGCCCGTTGAGCAGATCGGACCCCGCGCCGCCGGCCAGAATGTTGAAAAACCCGTCGCCGCTGAGCACGTCATTGCCGGTGCCGCCCTGGATGCCCTCGATCGAGCGCAGGACGTCATTGCCCTCGGCTGTGCCATTTGCCGGCACCACGAGGTCAAAGACGACACGGTCGGAAAACCCTGCAAAGCTGACCAGATCGATGCCCTCGCCGCCATCGAGGATGTCGTCGCCGAGCCCGCCTGCCAGGATGTCCGAGCCGGCGCCGCCCAGCAGCCTGTCATTGCCGGTGCCGCCGTAAAGGCTGTCATCGCCATCGCGTCCGATCAATGTGTCATTGCCGTCGCCGACAGGGGCGTCCGGCGGTCCGCCGATCAGAATGTTGTCGGCATTGTCGCCGTAAAGCGTGTCGGCAAATTGTGATCCTTCGATGCCTTCAATGCCGGCAAAGCGGTCGCCGATGGCCTCACCGGTGTTGCGCCCGATCGAGAGCAGATCGACCAAAACCCCGAAGCTGGCCTCGTCATAGACGGCAAGGTCGATCCCCTCGCCGCCCACCAGCAGATCGGCGCCGGTTCCGCCCATCAGCCGGTCATTGCCATCATCGCCGCGCAAAAGATCGTCGCCGATGCGCCCCAAAAGCTCGTCATCGCCCGCGCCGCCAAGTGCGGTGTCATCGCCGCCACCGGCCGAGATGCGGTCATTGCCGTCGCCGGCCGACATCAGGTCCGCGCCGCTGCGCCCGCGCAGCGTGTCGTCGCCGACGCCGCCATAAAGGGAATCGACCTCTGCGCCGCCGGTCAAAATGTCCAAGCCGTCGCCGCCAAAGAGCACATTGCTGCCCGCGGCCGCGTCGATCTCGTCATCGCCCTTGCCGCCATAGACCGTGTCATCGCCCGAGCTGCCATCGACACTGTCGCTGCCCGAAAGCGCAAAATAGGTCCCCGCGAGCGTCAGCGTCTGGGTGTCGGCGCCACCGGTGAACATGCTGCCGCGCGCCACCGCCATCGACAGCAGGTAGGAACCCGTGGTCACGGTGGGGCTGCTTGTTTCGATGAAATAGGTGCCGGTCGTCGTTGCGGTAAAGCGCATGACGCCATCGACAAAGGTCGACGGCATCTGGGCCGAGGCCAAAACGGTTGCCGCATCGCCTTCGGCAAACAGTCTGACCTGTCCGCGAGAAAGGGGCGTGTCGCCGGCCGCGCCCAGGGCGATCTGATAGGTGCGGCCCGCGATCAGCTCGACCGAGACCATGTCCTGGTCGCCCGCAAATTCCAGCTCGCTCGACAAAAACCTGTCGGCACGCAAACTGGTGCCGGTGTCAAAGCCTTCGGCAATGTCATTGGGGAAAAAAGCCGGATCGATCGAGAACTGGATGCGGTAATCGCCGCGCATATTCCCAGACCCCACCGCCTCAAAGAAGTGAAGGCCGGTATAGCTTGCCTCAAACGCTTCGATCAGCGAAGTGCGCCCGGGCCCGCCATCATCATTGAACGCTATGAGGTTGGAGTTACGGTTATAAATCCGCAGGATCGGATCGTCGAGCCGGTTGTCCCCAGCCACACCCAACAGCGCCACGCGATAGAGCACGCCCTCGGTCAACGACACCCGATACCAATCGCTGTCGCCGGAAAACTCGATCTCGCCCTGCCGGCTGACGCCCTGCGCCAGCCCCGCCGAAGTGGTGGCGTTGCCCGGAATCGTTGTCATGGTCGTTGCGTGCTCCCTGCACCCGAATTCGTCGGCGGAATCTAGCGCATTTTGCACTGCGGCAGAAGCAGGGGCGCGTGGATTTTGGCGTTGGGCTCAGGGCTCAAAAATCGGCAGTCGGACGGTGAGCCGCGCGCCGTGCCCGGGTGCGTCGTCAATGCTGACCCGACCGCCATGCCCCGACACAAGGCTCTTGACCACCGCAAGTCCAAGCCCGCTGCCACCGGTTGTTCGCGCCCGCGACGGTTCGAGCCGGGTGAAGGGCTCAAGCAGCAATTGCCGCCGTTCGGCCGGGATGCCCGGGCCGTCATCATCGACAGTGACAACGATATCGGGCCGCTCAACATACAGCGCCACTTTGGCAGAATGTCCGTATTTCAATGCGTTGTCGATGAGATTGGCGAAGATCCTGCGCAGCGCAAGCCGGTCGCCAAGCACGGTGGCATGCCGCGCATCGGCCGCCGCGTTCAACGCAACGGCATGCCCCGATCGCTGCCGGTCGGCTGTTTCGGATGCAAGGATCGGCGCGATATCGACCAACTCCTCATCGAGCTCGCTGGCCCCGGCGCGGCTGGCCAGAAGCGCATCGTCCAGGAGCGCGATCATATGATCGATGTCGGTTGCCGCCCGCGCGCGCTCATCGGGATCGCCGATCTTGTCGATGCGCAGCCGCAGCCGTGTCGCAAAACTGCGCAGGTCGTGCTGAATGCCGCCGACCAGGGCCATGCGTGCCCGGATGAGCGTTGCGATGCGCCCCTGCAGCCGCTCGAAGGCATGCACCAGCGCCCTGATCTCGGGAGATCGCGGCCGCATCGGTGGAAGCTCGGAGAGCTCCCCGCTCACCCCGACCTTGTCGACTGCCATGGCAAGGCGCGACAGGGGCCGAAACTCGCGGTTCAGCATGATCAGGGCGATCAGCGCGATCCCAATGCCCAAGAGACCGGCGCCAAACCCCACCGGCATGCCGGGCGGTGCAACCTGGAACGGCGATCTCGTTCGCACAACCAGCGTTTCGCCCTCAGCCAGGCCAAGCTGGAATTCCACGGTGTTGAGCGCGCTCAAGCCCGGACGGAACCCAGTGCGCGGCAGCACCAGAAGCGGCCGGTCGGGCAGTGCGTCATAATAGCTCCGCACCACTTTGGCATCGGACCGGCGCAGGCGCATCGGGGTTTCGGCCGGCGGGGGAACGGGGGGAAGCTGCACCTCAAAAAGCGGTGAGTTCACTGACAGGACAATCTCGCGGCGCAGCTCGGGCGGGGTTTGTTCGATCAGACGGGCCAGCGCTTCCAGCCGGGCCGGCGAGGGCAGGGCGGCGGCGTCGCGCAGGCCGAGCGCCAGGAACGATCCGGTGAGGATGGCAAGCCAGCTTGCCAGAAAGCCGATCAGCACGATCAGACCGACGCGTCGGGTCAGGCTGAGCCGCCCGATCATGCCACCGGTTGCACATTGGCGGTGAAGAGATAGCCGCTGTTGCGCACGGTGCTGATCAGCTCACCCTCCGGATTGGCATGCGCGAGCTTGCGGCGCAGGCGCGAGACCAGCATGTCGACGGTCCGATCGAACGGCTCGGCACCGCGGCCGCGCAGCCGATCGAGGATCTGATCGCGCGACAGCACCCGCCGCGGCCGCTCGACAAAACAGGCCAGCAGATCGAACTCGCCACTGGTCAGGTTGAGCGGCGCGCCAGAGGCTTCGCTCAATTGCCGGGTGTCGAGATCGATGGTGAACCGGTCAAAGGCATAGCGCCGCACGCGTCGTGCCGCGGCCGGTCGTTCCGACACCCGGCGCAGCACCGCTCGAATTCGGGCCAGCAATTCGCGCGGGCCAAAGGGTTTGGCCATATAATCGTCAGCTCCAAGCTCCAGCCCGACCACGCGGTCGATCTCGTCGCTTTTTGCGGTCAGCATCAAGATGGCCGGCGCGTCGGGATCATTGCGCAGGCGCCGGCAGACCGACAAACCGTCTTCGCCCGGCAACATCAGGTCGAGAACGATTAGATCCGGCGCGCGCCGCGTCATCATCGCATCCATCTGGGCGGCGTCGCCGGCTGTCTCAACGTCAAGGCCTTCGCGCAGCAGAAACTCGGCCAGCAAGTTCCGAATATCGGCATCGTCATCGACAATCAGGATCAGTGGTGTGCGCTCCGTCATCGCGGCAATCTCTCGCAAGGCGGAGGGGCAGGCAAGTACCGACGCGGGGCGTTACACGGCGTTACACCCAAACGACACAGTGTTTCGCGGCGATGATACGCGCATGACGCGACCGGTCTAGTTTGGCCCGATCAACGACGCACAGCGCGGCGTTTATAAACCCTGGCAAGAGCAGGACCGAAGACATGACCAAACCACTCACCCTTCCGGCCATCGCTGCGTTGCTCGCATTTGGCCTTGCCCCGCATGCCCATGCGTGGGACCGCACCGAGACGGTCGAGCTTTCCAATGGCAAGACCCGCGCGCTCAATGTAACCGGCGCATGCAAAGGCCGCAGCTGCACCCGCAACGCGATCCGTGTGGGACCCAATGGCCGCACGATCACCACCACCGGCACGCGCGATTGCGCCAACGGCACCTGCACGGCCGAGCAGATCAAAACGGGGCCCAACGACCGGTCCATCACCCGAACCCGAACGATCAACCGCTGAGCGACGCGGTCCTGCCGCAGCTCGAAAATCCCACACCTCGAACCGACACCTTACGGAGAGACCAAGATGACGTTTCGCGCATTTCCAATAGCCCTTGCGCTGTCGCTGCTGGCCCCTATTGGCGCATTGGCCAATGACACGAACCGCGAGCTCGCTGCCGAGAACTTCATGGAGGCGGATGCCAATGCCGACAGGATGCTCACCTTGCAGGAATTCACCCGGCTGATCGACCTCAACGCCGCCGACAATCTGGGCCGCGCGGCGCTGATCAAGCGCACCAACCGCTACAGCATGGCCTTTGGACGGATCGACACGAATGCAAATGGTCTGATCGAGGTCGAGGAACTGCAGGCGCTGGCGCGGAATTAAGGTTGAAAGGGGGAGGGCGCCGGTAAAAAATCACGGCCACGGCCACGGCCGGGGATGCTGGCGCCTCGACACGACAAGAACACCCTGAAGTCGCGAGAGGCGCGTGTATCGGCCCAGGCACATGAC
>JBCDDO010000064.1:0-9933 GCA_039180245.1 Pseudomonadota bacterium
CCAAGCGCTCGGGCTTGGAAATCGCTGAATGGTGTGTCAATCTCCTTTGATCAACTATTGATCAAGGGTTTTGATTCATGCGCGCTGCAAGCCTGTTGGGAGGGCTTGTTGTCCTCGTCCTTTAGTTCTTCTATGCGTATTTGATTTGGTTCACAGTCGATGTCGCCACCTGTTTGAAGTCTGCTGAATGCTCTGTACGCCAACGCACTGACTTCACGCCGAATATGGCGTCGTCAATGAACCTGATCGCCGGGCTTGTTTCCTCTTTGGTAAGTGCCGCGCTTTCGGTGACCCAGCCCGGGGATCCACCTGGCCAAAGTTCGATCAGCCGTTCAATTGCTCCAAAGAGCCCCGTGGTTCTGAAGTATGTGACACTGGTCTACCTGTTGTTTTGGACCGGCTTCGGAGCATACGCGTTCTGGCATGGGTTCCTGTTTGCCGGCAACACGCCGGAAACACAGCTCGAACCGCTGGCTGATCTGGGGCAAGCCTGGTTGGGTATCGCCGTTGGCGCGGCCTATGCCTATCTTGGTATTTCTAGGGGCGACTGATCGCCAGGCGGTTCGGACCGAAGCGTCACCAGTAAAGCTGCATGGCGGGTGCTAGCCCTCCATGCGCTCCAATTCGTCGATCATGCTGGCGATCAGCGACAATCCTTTGTCCCAAAACGCCGGATCGGAGGCATCGAGCCCAAAGGGCGCCAGCAGATCCTTGTGGTGCTTGGACCCACCGGCCGAGAGCATGTCGAAGTATTTCTCCTCAAAACCCGGGGTGCCGGCCTCATAGACCGCATAAAGCGCATTCACCAGACCATCGCCGAACGCATAGGCATAGACATAGAAGGGCGAGTGGATGAAATGCGGGATATAGGCCCAAAAGGTCTCATACCCCTCGACATAGGAAAAGGCCGGCCCGAGGCTCTCCTTCTGAACCTCCATCCAGATCGCATTGATCTGGTCGGGCGTCAGCTCACCCTCGCGCCGGGCCGCATGGACGCGACATTCAAAATCGTAAAACGCGATCTGGCGGATCACGGTGTTGATCATGTCCTCGACCTTGCCGGCCAAGAGCATCTTGCGGGCCTCCGGGCTCTCGGCCTTGGCGAGAAGCGCCTTGAAGGTGAGCATCTCGCCAAAAACGCTGGCCGTCTCGGCAAGGGTCAGCGGCGTGCCGGACAAAAGCTCGCCCTGGCCGGCGGCAAGAACCTGATGCACGCCATGGCCCAGCTCATGCGCCAGCGTCATCACATCGCGCGGCTTGCCCAGGTAATTGAGCAAGATGAAGGGATGGGCATCGGTCACCGTGGGATGGGCAAAGGCGCCGGGCGACTTGCCCGGGGTCACCGCAGCATCGATCCAGCCCTTGTCAAAGAAGGGCTGCGCGATCTCGGCCATGCGCGGCGCGAACCCGGCATAGGCCGACATCACCGTCTCGCGCGCGGAAGTCCAATCATAGACCGGCGGGGTGTGGTCGGGCAGCGGCGCGTTTCGGTCCCAAACCTCCAGCGTTTCCAGGCCCAGCCAGCGGGCTTTCAGCGCATAATAGCGGTGCGAGAGCTTGGGATAGGCCGCGACCACAGCGTCGCGCAGCGCCTGCACGACCTCGGGTTCGACATCGTTGGACAGATGCCGCCCGGTCTGCGCGGTCGGCATTTCGCGCCACCGATCCTCGATCTCCTTTTCCTTGGCCAGCGTGTTGGTGATGCGGGCAAAGAGCGGAAGTCGTTCGGAAAAAACCGCGATCAGGGCCCGCGCCCCCGCCTCGCGCTGGGTCCGGTCGGTGTCGGTCAGCAGGTTCAGCGTCGTCTCAAGCGGCAGCGCCGTGCCCGCCACATCGAAGACGAGCCCGGCCATGGTCTCATCGAACAGACGATTCCAGGCCGAGCTGCCGACCACGGATTGATCGTGCAAGAACTTCTCGAGCTCGTCGGAAAGCTGGTAGGGCGCAAAGGCCCGCAGCCGCCGCATCCAGGGCGCATAGCGGGCAAATGCGGCACTTTCAGCTTGCCAGCCCGCGATGGTCGCCTCGGACAATCGGTTGAGCTCCAGCGTGAAGAAGACCAGCGGCGTGGTGATGTCGGTGATGCGGGTTTGCATATCGGTCAGGAACTTGGCGCGTCCCGCGTCGGTCGTGTTTTGGGCGTGCCGCAACCCGGCATAGGACATGATGCGCCCGATCTTGCCGCTGATCGCTTCATACCGGCCAATGCAGTCGGCCATTGCGGGCCCGTTGAGCGTGGCGAGCTTGCCTTGATAGGCCGCCGCAAACTCGGTCACCTCACCGCCGAGCCAGTCGAGATCGGCCGTCAGCGCCGGGTCCTGCTCGTTGGCATAAAGATCCTCCAGCCGCCATTCCGGCAGGGGGCCAAGCTCCGGTGCGCCCCCGGCGCTGCTCGACATATCGGCGGTCTCACAAAGCGGGCGCGCGGATATCGCGCGCAGATCTGCGGTCATCATTGGGCGAGCGTCTCGATGTTTGAGGGTCAGGTTTCTGTCAGGGACTCGTCGGTACCGCCCTGGCGTTTTTGGCCCGGCGGCGTGTCGCGCGGCGGGGTCCGGTGCGGCCGGGTCTCACGCGGGTCGTCGCGGCGCGGACCCGCGTCCGGCTCAGTGCCACGCCGTGGCTCCGGGCGCGCCTCGCGCTGCTGCGGGCGGTCCGGACGCGCCTCCAAGGGGCGCTTGCGGCGGATGATGATATCGCCATTGGGCAGGATTTCGGGCGGCTCATAAAGATCGAACGCCCGAAGCTGCTCTTCCAACTCGCGCAGCGCCGGGGCCATGTCCCGCATCAGATCGCGCAACAGCCGATCGGTCTCGCGCCCCAGCTCCTCCAATGTTCCGCGATCGCGGTCCTGCGCCGCGGCGGGAGAGGTCGATATCGTCGTAGCGGACGCGGCCACCAGTGCAGCCAGCGCCATCGCGGTGAGTCGGTTTTGTGCCATGGAGCGGAATATAGGCACGCGACGGTCGAATTGCACGGGCTGCGTTGCCGGTTGTGTCTGGCCGCTGGCACGCCGCGCACACGCCTGTTCTAAAGAGAACCGCCCCGCGCTGACTGCGCGAGGCGGTGAGATCTGTGGCCGTTTGCCCGGCCCGGCCTGCGCTTACTCCGAGATCGCGATCGTCGCGCGCCGGTTGCGCGCTTCGCGGACATTGTCCGCGGTCGGCACGGCGAGGTCGAGCTCGGAGCGGCCAGCCGTGGTTACGGTCGGCGGGGTCATGCCTTCGGCCGAGCTGCGCGCCAGGATGGCGTTGGCAACGGTCGTCGCACGCCGCTCGGACAGGCGCTGGTTGAAGGCGACCGTGTCGACGGTGTCGGTGTGGCCGACGACCGAGACCAGCGGCGCGTTGTAGCCCTTGAGCGCTTCGATCACCTCATCGATCACTGAGCTTCCGGCAGCGGTCAGATCGCTGCGGCCAAAGCCGAAAAAGACGACGAAGTCACCGATGGTGCCGCGGCAGGCGGCCAGCGCGTCCTGCAGCATGGCCAGCGCATCGTCGCTGTCGATGCAGGCGCCCGAGGTCAGCGTCAGCGATTCAAGATACTGGTCCCACATCGCCACCGCCTTAGCGCATTCGGCCGGGCGGACATCCTGGTTCGCGGACACGGTCGCCAGAACCTCATCCATCAGGCCCGGCTCGGCCACGACGCCAAGCTCCGCATCGGTCCAGGGCGAGGCCGCCCCGGTTGCGGCAAGCTTGGACTTTTCGACATAAGCCGTGGCGTCCAACCAGTTGACTTCCTTGGTCGCCGAGCGGACGGCCAGGGCCTGATACTCGCGCGACAGGGCCGAGTTGAAGTCGCCGCCATCGATCGACGTGCCGAGATACTCCTCAGCGGTAAAGGTGCCGCCGAGATTGGCGCCCGGCAGAGCACTGCAGCCAGCCAGGGCCAGCGCGGCGCCAGCCATCATCATGCGGGAAATCGCTTTCATCCCTCTCTCCGTCCTTCAGCTCCGGCAACGCGCATCGCTGCCTTCATCGTTAAGCGCCAGGCGAACCCAGCTCGGCTTTCCTAAACGTCTGACACATGGATGCAGGATTCTCAACCCTACGGCTTTGCAGCAAACTCGGTCACGCGCGGTTTCACTCAAGCGTATCACAATCACAACAGTCAGCGTGGTTTATCCCCGGCGCAACAACCCAAGATTTACGCTTTGTACCGCAACATCCTGCACGTGCGCGACTCTCTGGTCCGGCCACGCCATGCATTCGGCGCGGTCCGATCCTTTCCTGTCGCGTCGGTGGGTGGGTAAAAGATGGGTGTTGCAGTGCCGCATGTGCTGGTTGTCGATCAGGATCCGATGCGGCGGAACGCGGTCGGCGCGCGTCTGGCTGCCAATGGCTGGCAGGTTCAGGACGAGCCGGGCCGCACCGCACCAGCCGCGGCGGTGGTGATTGCGCAGGACCGCCAGGCGGCAGTCGTGCCCGGCACAGCCAATGCACCGGTTTTGGCCGTGCTCTCGCAGGACTGTGCGGCGCAGGGCTATGCTGCCGGCCGGTCGGGGGCTGCAGCTTGGATGGTCCTCCCCGATCGTGCCGAGGCGCAGCCAGCGGCGATTGTGCGTGCGTTCGAGGCGATGCTGGCCGCGCCGGACGCGAAAACCCGCATGACCGCAGAGGCCGGAGCCCTGGCTGGACCGGCAGCGGCCGATCCTGCATCGGACGCCCGGGGTTTTGCCGGGCTCATCGCCACAGCGCCCAGCATGCAAATGGCGGTGGCCGAGGCCGAGCGCGCGGCCACTGCGCGGATCACGGTGCTTTTGACAGGCCCCTCGGGCACGGGCAAAGAGCGGTTCGCCCAGGCGATCCATGCTGCCTCGCCGCGAGGCGCGGCGCCGTTTGTGGCCGTCAATTGCGGTGCTTTGCCCGAACATCTGGTCGAGAGCCTTCTCTTTGGGCATGAGAAAGGCGCCTTTACCGGCGCCGACCGCGCGGCCCCCGGCCGGTTTCGCGAGGCGCAGAACGGCACCCTCTTTCTGGACGAGATCGGCGAGCTTCCGCTGGCGGCCCAGGTCAAGCTGTTGCGGGCGCTGCAGGAGGGCGAGGTCGACCCGGTCGGCGGGCGCGGCCCCGTCGCGGTCGTTGTGCGGGTGCTGGCCGCGACAAATCGCGACCTGCGCGCCGAGATCGCGGCGGGCCGGTTTCGGGAGGATCTGTACTTTCGCCTGGCCGGCATTGAGATTTCGTTGCCGCCGCTGGCCGCACGGCCCGAGGATATTCCCGCGCTGGCCCGTCAGCATGCAGCCCAGGTCGCGGTGCTGGAACAGCGCAGCTTCACAGGCTTTGGCGACGGCGTTGCGGGATGGCTGCGCACCCAGCCCTGGCCCGGAAACGTGCGCGAGCTCCACAACGTCGTGCACCGCGCCTTGGTGATGTCCGAAACCGCCCAGGTCCCGCTCTCGGCCTTTGAGGTGCAGCGCGTCGATCATCCGGCCGTCCCGAGCGCTGAGCCCGCAACCGACAGCCCAACCGGGCAAGAGCAGGACAGACCTTCGGGCGATGTCCTGGCCGAACCCGACCGGTCGGATCGCCGCCCACCCCCCCGGATCCGCCGGCTGGAGGAGATGGAGGCCGAGGCGATCGCCGATGCGCTGATGCTGTGCAGCGGCAATGTGACAGTGGCTGCGCGGCGGCTGGGCATCGGGCGCTCCACGCTTTACCGGAAGATGGCGAGCTATGGGATCGCGCAGGACCCTGGCGAGGGCGGGGCCGTCGATCTCGTCACACCGTGAGCTCGGCCGAAACCGGAAAATGGTCCGAGGCCGTCAGCAACGCGGTGCGCAGGGTTTCGTCGGAAAAACAGGCGGGATCGTCAAAGGGATGCCAGATGCGCCAGATCGGTCGGCCAGCGGCAACCAGATCGGCCGACAGCATCACATAGTCGAGCAGCGCATTGAGGAACCGGTCCTCATGCGCCAGGAAGAACCGGGCCGTGGACGGCAGCGGCCCGCGCCGCGGTGCCATCACAGCCTGTGCATGCGGGTCGACTAGCTGGCGCGCCGGCAGATCGGGCACACCCAGCACGATCTCGACGCCCGAGCGGCCGAACAGCGCCTCATACGCGTCCAGACCCGGCCCGTCATTGAGATCGCCCAGCACCACCACCGGATCGCCCGCATCCAGATGCGCCTCGACCCGAAGGCGGATCCAGTGGCATTGGGCGAGCTGCTTGCGGCGGTTGGCGATCGCAATGCGCATCGCATCATCGGCGGTGCGGGCACCATGGGGCGCCTTGGATTTGGCATGCACACCGATCAGGCGCAGCACCGGCCCGCCGGCGCGAAGGCCGATCGCGGCCTCGAGCGGCGGTTTGGAAAAGACATGCGTCTCGGCCCGCCCATCGGCGTCAATGTCCCACCGGAACTGCGTGTTGAAGGCCGGGGCGCCCGGCCCAGCGTCCCTCCCTTGCGGATCATGGCGCGCGGTCAGGATGTCGGGGTCAAATAGCAGCGCCAGCTCCTGCTGCGTGCCGCTGGGAAAGCCCGCCACAACGCGGCGCTGACGCAGCCCGTGCTGGGCGGCAAAGCCTTCCAGCGCGGCGATACCGGACCGGCTGCGGCTGACATCGGGGGCTTCGACGATCAGCATCAGATCGGCATCGACAGCGGCCATCACATGGGCGATTGCCGCCGCCTGATCGGCCCGCGAAACGCCCTGGCGCCGCCCGGATGCGGCATCGTCGAGCAGCCTGCCATCATTGTCGAACAGCGCGTCGAACCATTCGATGTTCCAGGTTGCCAGGCGCAGGCGGGTGGCCATGCGAGCCCCGCTCAGCCCACAGCGCCAAGCGGTTGCAGGCCATGCCGGCCGGCTTCCACGATCCAACCTGCCTCGGGCGCGGTGCGGGCGCGCAGCCGCGCAAGCTCCCAACGCGACCGTCCTGGATTGGCCTGTCCTGGATTGGCCTGTCCTAGGTTGGCCCGTCCCGGGCTGGCGCGGCCCGGATCCTCCGCAGCACCCGAAGATCCGGGCACCGTCTGGGCGACCTCATCGGCCGCAGCCCAGCCCGGACGGGGCGCGAGATGCCAGCGGCTCTCCACCCCCTGCGCACCGCCCATGCCGGGGGTCAGCAGCAGCCCCAGCGATGCGGTGCCCGTGCCGGCACCGGCTTCGGCCGCCAGATGCAGCCGCCGGACCGGGGTGAGCGCGGGCGGATCGGGCATCTCGGCAACCACCAGCGGACAGGCCCCGGACCGCAACGCCTCCTCCATGCACCATTGAATGTCCGGCACACGCTGGCAGGGCACCAGAACCAGCCGCGCAGGGTCCAGCCAGGCGCGCAGCCCATCCGGATTGAGCCGCTCGCGCTCATGCGCGGGCAGGATCCACAGCACCGGGCCCGACAGCCGCCCGGCAACCAGCGCCGCAAAGAACCGCCGCGCCGGGCCGCAGGCCTCATGCACACGCCCCAGCGCCAGGACCACCTCGGGCGCAAGCGTCACCGAGGGGCGCGGCGTCTCACGCCGATGCAGCAGCACGGGCGGGGCGGGAAGCCGGGGGGGAATCGGGGCGGGATCGCTCATGTTCCGCCTATGTTCTCACCAGACCCTGGCGAAGGCAAGATCTGCGCTGCCCCGCGCAACACCCTCCGCCTGCATGTGCGTGCCTAGAGCATCTCTTTTTCCTCCAGCACCCGACGTGCGACGCGAAAGCACTCGATGGCCTGTGGCACCCCACAATAAATGCCCACCGCATGGATCGCCGCGCGGATCTCATCGACGCTGCATCCATTGGTGATCGCGCCGCGCAGATGCGTCTCCCACTCGGTCATTTTGCCCAGCGCGCCCAGCATGGCCAGGTTCATCAGGCTGCGGGTCTTGGCGTCGATCGCCGCATCGCCCCAGCCAAACCCCCAGCACCAGGCGGTCATCGCCTCCTGAAACGGGCGGGTGAGCGCATCGGCTGCGGCGAGATTCCGCTCGACATATTCTGGCCCCAGCACCGCCTTGCGCCGCTCCAGACCCTTGGCAAAAAGCTCCTCATCCATCGCATCTCTCCCCTATCTGTGCCATTTGACGCGGCCCAATTGCGGGGTAAGACAGCGGAAAGGATCGGGCAAGACAGTCGGACCCGCGCAGATGCGCGACGCGACCCTGCACGGGGGCCGAGGGGTTCTGGACCCGCGCAAAACGCGCGGTGGGGTGAGATCTAAGGTAGGAGACCGCATGGCCAGGCTGCCCCAATTGACCGCGCAGCACGCGCTGTTTCTGGATTTCGACGGAACCTTGGTGGAGATCGCACCGCGGCCCGAGGATGTGGTGCTCGCCCCCGCCACCCGCGGCGCATTGGGCGCGCTGTCGCGGGCGCTGGGCGGTGCCGTCGCGGTGATTTCCGGCCGCGACATCGCGGTGATCGACGCGCATCTTGCCCCGCTGGTGCTGCCGGTTGCGGGGTCGCACGGGGCCGAGCGGCGGATGCATGACGGCCAAACCCAGCGCGCCGCGGCCGATCCGGCGGCATTGAACCGCGCCGCCCTTGAGCGCGCCGCCGCGAAGATGGCTGATTTTGCAGCGCCCCACGATTTGCAGGTGGAAAAGAAACACGGCGCCGTGTCGCTCCATTTTCGAGCAAAACCGAACCTGGAGCATGATGCCATGACCTTGGCCCGCGATCTGGCCGCAAACGACATTGCACTGCGGCTGATCCCCGGCAAGATGGTGGCCGAGCTGGCGCTTGCCGGGCATGACAAGGGCGATGCGCTGCGGGCCTATATGGCCGAGCCACCCTTTGCAGGCCGCGTGCCGCTGATGGCCGGCGACGACACAACCGACGAGGATGCGATGGCCGCGGCGATGGATGCCGGCGGCACGGCCATTCGCATCGGGGCGGGCGACAGCAAAGCGCCGCACCGTGCCCCTGACACAGCAGCCTTTTTGGAGTGGATGTCGAGCATGGCCAAACGGCTGGAAGGAGAGGCGGCATGAGCTCGCTCAACCTGGGTGTAGTCGGCAATTGCACCGTCGCCGGCATGGTCGACGATCGCGCCGGGCTGGTCTGGATGTGCCTTCCCCGCTTTGACGGCGACCCGGTCTTTCACGGGCTGGTCGGGCACGGCCCTGGCGATGCCGATGACGGGGCTTTCCGCATCGAAATGCCGGATCTTGCCGAATCCGAGCAGCGCTACGAGGACAACACCGCCATTTTGCGCACCACGCTCAAAGGCGCCTCGGGCGTCGTTGAGGTGACCGATTTTGTGCCCCGTTTCGAGGCGCGCGACCGGGTGTTTCGCCCGCAGATGTTCGTGCGCCAGGTGCGCCCCGTCTCAGGCTGGCCGCGCATCCGCATCCGGCTGCGGCCGCGGTTCGACTGGGGCCGTCTTGCGCCGGCGACCACCCGCGGCTCGAACCATATCCGCTATGTTGGCAATGGCACGACGCTGCGTCTGACCACGGATGCGCCCATCGACCATGTGGTCGACGAGGCCTGGATCAACCTTGAAGGCCCGCTCACCTTCATTTTGGGCCCGGACGAAACCCTCAGCTCCAGCCCGCATGACATTGCCGAGGAGTTTCGCCGCCGCACCACCGAATACTGGCGGCGCTGGTCCTCGACCCTGGCCCTGCCCTTTGAATGGCAGGAGGCTGTGATCCGCGCGGCAATCACGCTCAAGCTGTGCAGCTATGAGCCGACGGGTGCGATCGTCGCCGCTCTGACCACCTCGATCCCGGAGGCGCCCCACACCCAGCGCAACTGGGATTACCGCTTTTGCTGGGTGCGCGACACGCTGTTTACGGTGCGCGCGCTCAACAGCCTGTCGGCCTTGCGCACGCTGGAGGGGTATTTCGGCTGGCTGATGAATGTGATCGGCGATGCCGGCAGCGACCCTGGCGGCGAGCATATCCAGCCGGTCTTCGGCATCGGGCGCGAAACGGCGCTGGTCGAAACCCAGGCCGAGGCGCTGCAGGGCTATCGCGGCATGGGCCCGGTGCGG
>JBCDDO010000065.1:0-9851 GCA_039180245.1 Pseudomonadota bacterium
CCTCGATCTGTCCGGCGACGCGGCCCAGGCGCTGGCCGGCAAAATGGCAACTGCGCATGGCGTTTCTGCAACCAGCGCTGTTGCCGACGTGTCGGACGAAGCCGCGGTGACGGCAGCCATCGCCGCAATCGAGGCCGAGATCGGCGCGACCGACATCCTGGTCAATTGTGCCGGCATCGACAATACCGGCCCGCTTGAGGAGATGGGCGTCGAGACCTGGGATGAGATGATGGCCGTGCATCTGCGCGGCAGCTTCTTATGCATTCGCGCCGTGCTGCCGGGCATGAAGGCGCAAAAATGGGGCCGGATCATCAATTTCTCCTCCCAGCTGGCCCATAAGGGCGCGCCCAGCATGGTGCATTACTGTGCGGCCAAAGCCGGCGTGATCGGCATGACCCGGGCGCTGGCCTATGAGGTTGGCGGCGACGGGATCACGGTGAACTGCATCAATCCCGGCCCGATCGACACCCCGCTTCTGCGCCAGATCCCGCAGGATTGGTTGGATGTGAAGCTGGGCGAACTGCCGATCAAGCGCTTCGGGCGGACCTCGGAGGTCGCGCCGACAGCCCTGCTGCTCGCCTCGGAAGAGGGCGGCTATTACCTCGGCGCGTCGATGAACATGAATGGCGGCGATTACATGATCTAGGGCCGATGGTCTGGTGCGAGCCGGGCAGCGCCATGGAAAGGTGCGGCGCAGAATGACCCAATCCGAGGCCCCTCTTGCCGGCATCCGCGTGCTCGACCTCACCAATGTTCTGGCCGGGCCGTTTTGCTGTCACAACCTCGCGTATCTGGGCGCCGAGGTCATCAAGCTGGAGATCCCTGGTCGCGGGGATCTGGCACGCCAGCTCGGCGCCGACGCCGCGCTCAACGCGCGCAATATGGGCGTGTCGTTTCTGGCCCAGAATGCCGGCAAGAAATCGGTGACGCTCAATCTCAAGCATCCAGAGGGGCGGGCGCTGTTTCTTCGGCTGGTTGCGACCGCCGATGTGCTGGTCGAAAACTATCGGCCTGGCGTGATGGACCGCCTTGGTGTGGGGGCCGCGACGCTGCGGGCGCTGCGGCCCGAACTGATCTACTGCGCCATCTCGGGCTTCGGGCAGGATGGGCCCTGGGCGGACCGGCCCGCCTATGACCAGATCATCCAGGGCATGTCTGGGGTCATGGCCGTCACGGGCGCGCCGGGCGGCCCGCCGCTGCGCGCCGGGTACCCCCTGGCCGACACCATTGGCGGGCTGACGGCCGCCTTTGCGATCGCCTCTGCGCTGCAAGCCAAGCCGCGCGGCTGCGTGATCGATGTCTCGATGCTCGAAGCTGTGTTGGCAACGCTGGGCTGGGTGGTCTCCAACCATCTTGTGGCCGGCAATGCCCCGGCTGCACATGGCAATGAAAACCCGACCTCGGCACCGTCAGGCGCCTTCCAGGCTCAGGATGGGCTGATCAACATCGCCGCCAACAAAGACGCGCAATGGGTGGTGTTGACCGACCATCTGGGGCTTGCCGCGCTGCGCGACGATCCCGCCTATGCCACCCGCGAGGTCCGAAAGCGCAACCGCCAGACCCTCAAAACAGCCCTCGAGCAGGTGCTGGCCACCCGGCCGGCCGCGGCATGGGCCGAAGAGCTCACCGCCATCGGGGTTCCCGCCGGTGCGGTCATGAGCGTGCCGGAGGTTCTGGCAAGCCCACAGATCGCCGAGCGCGGGTTTCTGGCCCGATTTGCCAATGTGCCCGGCGTGGAGCGCGACATCGAGCTGGTGACGACCGGCATAAAGCTCGACGGTCATGCGCCGAACGTCGCCGCGCCGCCGCCCCAGCTGGGCCAGGATGCGGCAAAGGTGTGGGGCGAGCTTGGCCTGAGCGAAGATGACATCGCGCAGCTGCGCAGGGATGGAGCGATATGAGCGATGCGCCCGATGCGCCCGATGCGCCCGATGCGCCCGATGCGAAGGCCGCGACCGATGTGGCCGCCTGGTGGCAGACCGACATCATCGACATGGCACCGGGCCAGATCCGGCTGCGCGGTCACCCGATCGAAAAGCTGATCGGCGAGGCGAGCTTTGCCCAGATCGTGTGGCTGATGACCCGGGGCAACTTGCCCAGCACTGGTGAGGCGCAATTGCTCGAGGCCGCTCTGGTCGCGGCAGTCGATCACGGGCCCCAGGCCCCCTCCATCGCGGCTGCGCGAATGGCCGTCACCTGCGGGCTCGGTCTCAACGGGGCCATGGCATCCGCGGTCAATATGCTTGATGATGTGCATGGCGGGGCGGGCGAGCAGGCGGTCGAGCTCTATCAGATCATCGCCGCAGACCCGAAGCCTGGGCTGAAAGCCGCGACACACAATGCCATCGCGGTCTGGCAGGCGGAGCGCTCGGCCTATATCCCCGGCTTTGGCCACCGGTTTCACACGCCCACGGACCCGCGCGCGCCGCGCCTTTTGGCCCTGGTCGACGCGGCTGCTGCGGCCGGCACGGTCAGTGGCCGCTTTGCCGCTATCGCCCGCGAGGTCGAGGCGCATCTGGCCAAACGAAAGGCAAAACCGGTGCCGATGAACATCGACGGCGCCACAGCGGTGGTTTTTGCAGAGCTTGGCTTTGCGGCGCCCCTTGCGCGAGGGTTGTTTTGTCTGTCAAGGTCGGTCGGCATTTTGGCGCATGCTTGGGAACAAACGATCCAGGGCGGGCGCAACAAGGGCCCTACACCGCCGGCCTATCGCTGGCACTATACCGGACAGAACCCGATCCGCCCCGAGACGGCGCGGCCGGCAAGAAACGACGACACGGAGGAAACACCATGACCGCCACAACGACACGCCGTCAGGCGCTCACCCTGCTTGCGGCGGGCGCCGCGACGCTGGGCACGCGGATGCCCGCTTTGGCCGATGGCCATCAGATGCTCGACAGCATCCACTTCCTGATCCCCGGCGGCGCAGGCGGCGGCTGGGACGGCACCGCGCGCGGCACCGGAGAGGCGTTGACCAAATCCGGGCTGATCGGCAATGCGTCCTATGAGAACATGTCAGGCGGCGGCGGCGGCAAGGCCATTGCGTATCTGATTGAAAACGCAGCCAGCCTGCACAACACGCTGATGGTCAATTCGACACCGATCGTGATCCGCTCGCTCACCGGCGTGTTCCCGCAAAGCTTTCGCGATCTGACGCCGGTGGCCAGCACGATCGGCGATTATGCGGCCCTGGTGGTGCAGACCGACAGCGCGCTGAGCTCGATGAGCGATCTGATCGCGGCCTATCAGTCGAACCCGCGCGGCACCGCCATCGGCGGCGGCTCGGTGCCCGGCGGCATGGACCATCTGGTGGCGGCCATGGCCATGGAAGCGGCCGGCGAAGATCCCACCGGTTTCAACTACATCCCCTATGATGCGGGTGGCAAGGCGATGGCGGCGCTGCTCTCGGGCGAGATTGCAGCGCTCTCCACAGGCTTCTCGGAAGCCGTTGAGCTTGCCAAGGCTGGCGAGGTGAAGATCCTTGGCGTGACCGCCGATGATCGCGTTTCGGCCTTTGAAGAAGCGCCGACCATGAAGGAGCAGGATCTCAACACCTCCTTTGTGAACTGGCGCGGCTTCTTTGGGGCGCCGGGCCTGCCCGATGACGCCAAGACCGCCTATCAAGAAGTCATTGCGGCGATGTATGACACCGCCGAGTGGGAAGATGTGCGCGCCCGCAACGGCTGGGTGAACATCTACAACCCCGGTGCTGAATTCGTCGCCTTCCTGGAAGCCCAGGAAAAGGTGATCGGCGATCTGATGAAAAAGCTCGGCTTCCTGTGAGCCTCGGGGTCCGCCCGCGCGGCGGACCCGTTCTGAGCCTGGGGGGACGCCGTGGCGCTTGACCGTTGGATTGCGCTGGTCATCTTGGTGATCAGCCTCGTTTATGGCTATGCGGCGTTCTTCACACTCGATGCAGGGTTGCCGCCCTTCATGCAGCGCAACCCGATCTGGCCGTCGACCTTTCCCAAGATCCTGGCGGTGTTGTCGGCGCTGTGCGCGCTCGGCATCCTGCTGGGCCTGGAAAAATCTCAATCCAATGAGCCCAAAGCCGGCGACATCGATTACCGCCGGCTGGGCGAATACAAGCTTGGCCAGGCGCTGCTGCTGCTGGGCCTGATGGTGGCCTATGCGCTGTTGCTGCGTCCGGCCGGCTTTGTGCTCTCGACGATCGGGTTTCTGGCGCTGGGCGCGATCATCCTGGGCGAGAAACGCTACGTCATCTTGCTGGTTGTGGCCGCGATTGCCGCGGCGGTGGTCTGGGCGCTGGTCGATCTGGTGTTGGGGATTTTCCTAAGCCCCTGGCCGGCCTTCATTTCGATGGGAGGCTGAGATGCTTGAAGGGATTATGATCGGCCTTGGCACGGCCTTTTCGATCAAGAACCTCTTGATGGTGATCGGAGGCTGCTTGGTCGGCACCTTCATCGGCATGCTGCCCGGGCTTGGGCCGATGTCGATCATTGCGATCATGATCCCGGTGGCCGTGGCGCTGGGCGACCCGTCGGCCGCGCTGATCCTTCTTGCCGGGGTCTATTACGGCGCAATTTTCGGCGGCTCGACCTCGTCGATCCTGATCAACGCGCCCGGCGTCGCCTCGACCGTTGCGACCAGTTTCGACGGTTATCCGCTGGCGCGCCAGGGCAAGGCCGGCAAGGCCCTGACCGTTGCTGCGATCGCCTCCTTCACCGGCGGCTCGATCGGTGCGGTGCTGTTGATGATCTTTGCGCCGGCACTGGCCTCGGTCGCGCTGCTTTTCCATTCGGCGGAGTATTTCGCGCTGATGGTCGTGGGCCTGTCGGCGATTGCCGCCTTTGCCGGCACCGGGCAGGTGCTCAAGGCGCTCTTGATGACGATCCTGGGCCTGATCATCGCCACCATCGGCGAGGGTGCGCTTTTCAACATGCCGCGCTTCACCATGGGGCTGATGGATCTGCAATCGGGCTTTGGGTTCATCACCCTGGCCATGGCGATGTTTGCGCTGCCTGAGGCGATCTATCAGGTGCTCGACCCGTCGCGGTCGAAAACCGGCTCTAGCGGCGAGATCAAGGATCTGCGCATCACCCGCGCCGAAGCAAAATCCATTGCCCCAGTGGTGGGCCGGCAATCGATCCAGGGCTTCTTGATCGGCGTGCTGCCTGGGGCAGGGGCGACCATCGCCTCGTTTTTGGGCTATGCGGTCGAGCGCAACATCGCACCCAAGAAAGATCAGGAAGAGTTCGGCAAAGGCTCGATCAAGGGCCTGGCCGCGCCCGAATCGGCCAATAATGCGGCCTGCACCGGCTCGTTCGTGCCGCTGCTGACGCTCGGCATCCCCGGCTCGGGCACCACGGCGATCCTGCTGGGCGCGCTGATTGCGCTCAATGTCAGCCCAGGGCCGCGGCTGATGACCGACAATCCGGAGATTTTCTGGGCGGTCATCATCTCGATGTATCTGGGCAATGTGATCCTCTTGATCCTCAATCTGCCGCTCATCCCCTACATCGCCAAGGTTCTCGCGGTGCCGCGCAACTTCCTCATCCCGTTCATCCTCTTCTTTACGCTGATGGGGGCCTATATCGGCCAGAACAACGCCACCGAATTGCTCTTGCTGGTGGGGCTTGGGGTATGCGCGACGATCCTGCGCTTTGCCGATTACCCGCTTGCGCCGATGCTGATCGGCTTCATCCTCGGCCGGATGCTTGAGGATAATTTCGGCCGCTCGATGCAGCTTTATGGCGGGCCGGGGTTCATTCTGGAGCGGCCGATGACCCTGGGGCTGCTGGCTTTTGCGGTGCTTTTGGTGCTGTTGCCGAGCTATCGGGCGCGCCGGGCGCGCCTGCGCCAAAAAGGCGTTGCCGACGGCGATTGACGCGCCTGCCCATAATCGGCGGCGGGCTTTCGGACCGTTACCCTTGGCTTGGCAATCCTTTGGCCGACGCGTGGCTCTGCTGAGCGCCGTGGCCTTGGATTTGATCCGGCGAATCGGCCGGGTCCTACCCGCCATGTCGGCGAAGACGCCGCACCACTCGGCCGTCTGAGGGAGCCAATGATGAGCCGAGACCTCCCATTCGCGTTGAACGAGTACCAGCAGCGACTCGCGCGCGTGCGTGCAGACATGGCCGCGCGGGACATCGACATACTGCTGGTCACTGATCCCGCGAATATGGCCTGGCTCACCGGCTATGACGCCTGGTCCTTTTACGTCCATCAGGGGGTGATCGTGACGCATGACCGCGATCCGCTCTGGTGGGGGCGGGCGCAGGATGCGCAAGGCGCGCGCCTCACGGTCTGGATGGGCGATGCCTCGGTCGTGAGCTATGCCGAAGACTACATCCAGACCGATCAGCGCCACCCGATGGAGGATCTGGCCCAGTATTTGCGCCAGGCCCGCCGGTTGGGGGCAGAGCTTGAAAACTACTATTTCTCGGCCAAAGCCTATCTGGTGCTTCAAGAGACGCTGTCGGCCGAAATCGTCGATGCCACCGCGCTGGTGAACTGGCAGCGATTGGCAAAATCCGAAGCGGAACTCACCCTGATGCGCAAGGCGGCCCGGATCACCGAGGCGCTGTTTGACGGGGTGCTGGCGCGGGTCGAGCCGGGGCTGCCCAAGAACCATCTGGTCGGCGAGATCCTGCGCGACGCGGCGCGTGGGGTCGAGGGTGCCTGGGGCGACTACGCGGCGATCGTGCCGCTTTTGCCCTCGGGTGCCGATGCCGCCGCCCCGCATCTGACCTGGGATGACCGGCCCTTTGCGCGCGGCGAGGCGACGTTTTTTGAGCTCTCCGGATGTCATCGCCGCTATCACGCGCCGCTCTGCCGGACGGTGTATCTGGGCGACCCGCCGGACCATCTGAAAGCAGCCGAAGCTGCGGTTGTGGCCGGGCTTGAGGCCGGGCTCGACGCGGCCCGGCCCGGCAACACCGCGGGCGATGTCGCGCGGGCGCTCAACGCGGCCCTCGCCAAGGCCGGCATCACCCGCAACGCGCGCTGCGGCTATCCGGTGGGGCTTGCCTATCCGCCGGATTGGGGCGAGCGGACCGCGTCGTTTCGCCCATCCGACGAAACCGAACTTACAGCGGGCATGACCTTTCATTTCATGCCGGGTCTGTGGGTGCCACCGACGCCGGAACGTTCGGGCTGGGGGCTTGCGATCACCGAAACGATCCTGATCCGCGAAAGCGGCGCCGCTGAATGCCTGTGTCACCGGCCGCGCGCTCTTGTTGCGAAGTCATAACTTGCGCTTGCGCGGCGCTTGTCCAATAACCCACTTGCCGCCCTGTGAGCCGCCGGCCCCGACCTCGGTATTGCTGTCGGGCGGGGGCGCACTACCCTGCCCGGCGAGAATGAAAGAATGAGAGAGGGACGGAGCATGAAGATCGGCGCTCCCAAGGAGATTTTTGCCGGGGAGGACCGCGTGGCCCTCACGCCGGAAAGCGCGGGACGGCTGCAAAAGCTCGGCTATGACGTGGCCGTTGAGGCTGGTGCCGGATCGGCCGCACGGTTTGCTGATGCCGATTACGAAGCGGCCGGGGTGAGCGTGCTGCCGAATGCCGCCGCATTGTGGGGCGCGGCCGACATCGTGGTCAAAGTGCGCCCGCCCGAGGAGAGCGAGGTGGCGATGGTCCGCAAGGATCAGACCTTGATCTCAATGATTTACCCGGCCCAGAACGACGCATTGCTGACAGCGCTCAACGACACGGGCGCAACGGTGCTGGCTATGGACATGGTTCCTCGGATCAGCCGTGCGCAAAAGATGGATGCGCTCAGCTCGATGGCCAATATCGCCGGCTACCGCGCAGTCATTGAGGCGAGCAACAATTTCGGGCGGTTTTTCACCGGTCAGGTGACGGCCGCGGGGAAGGTGCCGCCGGCCAAGGTGCTGGTGGTGGGCGCGGGCGTCGCAGGGCTCGCGGCGATCGGGGCGGCAGTGAGCCTCGGCGCCATTGTCTATGCCTTCGATGTGCGGCCCGAAGTGGCTGAACAGATCGAATCGATGGGCGCCGAGTTCGTCTTTTTGGAATTCGAAGAAACCGGTCAGGACAGTGCTGCCACGGGCGGCTATGCCGCCCCCTCCAGCCCGGAATTCCGAGACAAGCAGCTTGCCAAATTCCGCGAGCTGGCGCCCGAGATGGACATCGTCGTCACCACAGCGCTGATCCCGGGCCGGCCCGCGCCGAAGCTCTGGCTTGAGGATATGGTCGCGGCGCAGAAACCAGGCTCGGTCGTTGTCGATCTGGCCGCCGAGCGGGGCGGGAATTGCGACCTCACGGTGCCGGATGACAAGATCGAAAGCGCCAATGGCGTGACGGTGATCGGCTATACCGATTTTCCCAGCCGGATGGCGACGCAATCCTCCAGCCTCTATGCCACCAATATCCGGCATATGGTCGATGACCTGACGCCCGAGAAGGACGGCCTGCCGGTCGTGAATATGGAAGACGATGTCATCCGCGGGGCGACGGTGACCAAGGCGGGCGAGATCACCTTCCCGCCGCCGCCGCCCAAAGTGGCCGCCATTGCCAAGGCCGCGCCAAAGCCCAAGGAACCGACGGCTGAGGAAAAGCGCGCCGCCGAGCTTGCCGCCTTCAAGTCCCAGACCCGCACCCAGGTGACGCTTCTGGGCGCCATGGCGCTGGTCGTGCTGGGCATGGGGCTGGTCACGCCGGTGAGCTTCATGCAGCATTTCATCGTGTTTGTGCTCGCGGTGTTCGTTGGGTTCCAGGTCATCTGGAACGTCGCGCACAGCCTGCACACCCCGCTGATGGCGGTGACCAACGCCATCTCTTCGATCATCATCCTTGGCGCGCTGGTACAGATCGGCTCAGGCTCTTGGATCGTGGTCATTCTCGCCGCGCTCTCGGTCTTTATGGCCGGGATCAACATCTTCGGCGGCTTCCTCGTCACCCGGCGCATGCTCGCCATGTTCCAAAAATCGTAAGCGAGGGCCGGGAGAATGGATCTGAGTTTCACAACGGCGGCCTATGTGGTCGCAGCGGTGCTCTTCATCCTCAGCCTGGGCGGGCTGAGCGGGCAGGAAAGCGCCAAGCGCGCGGTCTGGTACGGCATTGCCGGCATGGCGCTGGCGGTGGTGGCCACGCTGGTGGGCCCCGGCGCGGGGCTCTCTTGGCTGTCGCTCATCCTGATTGCGCTGGGCGCGGTGATCGGGGTGCAGCTCGCGCAGCGGGTGCAGATGACCCAGATGCCCGAGCTGGTCGCGGCGATGCATTCGCTGGTGGGCCTTGCGGCGGTGTTTGTGGGCTTCAACGCGCATATCACCATCGTCGATGTGGCCGCGGCGGTGGCGGCGGCGGGCGAGGGCGCGCCGGAGCTGACCGGGTTTTTCGCCGAGCTTGTGGCCAAGAAGACGCCGGTGGAGATCACCATTCTGCGCGTCGAGCTCTTTCTGGGCGTCTTCATCGGGGCGGTGACCTTCACCGGCTCGGTCATTGCCTATGGCAAGCTCGCAGGCCGGGTCAGTTCGGCGGCGACCAAGCTGCCCGGCGGGCATCTTCTGAATGCGGCAGCGGCCGCGCTCTCGGTGCTCTGCCTGGCCTGGTATATGAGCTCTGGCGGGATCCTGCCGCTTTTGATCATGACGGCGGCCGCCCTCTTTATCGGCTATCACCTGATCATGGGGATCGGCGGGGCCGACATGCCGGTCGTGGTCTCGATGCTCAACTACTATTCGGGCTGGGCGGCGGCGGCGATCGGCTTTTCACTGGGCAATGACCTCTTGATCGTGGTCGGCGCGCTGGTCGGCTCCTCGGGCGCAATCCTGAGCTACATCATGTGCCGGGCGATGAACCGCAGCTTTGTCAGCGTGATCCTGGGCGGGTTCGGCGGCACGGGCGGGCCCGCCGCCGAGATCACCG
>JBCDDO010000066.1:0-9806 GCA_039180245.1 Pseudomonadota bacterium
ACCGACGGATCAGGATCGAGACGCCCTGCGTTCCGTCCGTTCAAAACGCCGCCATACTGGACGGAAATGGCTCAAGATCAAGGCGTTTGCGTTAACAATATCGTCGCGATTGGCCGCTGTCGCCTGTGCGATCAGCCGGGCTCACCGCCGCGCTTCTCGCGGCGCGCGCTGCATCGCGTCCTGCGGCGCTGCGGGCGGTTCGGCCGTCGCGGCCCGCTTGGCGCTGTTTTGGGGTCGGCCAGGAACTGGCGGCCATCATGCGGGTGCCAGACCGGCGCGGTGCGCGCTCATCAGGGTTGGGCCCGCGCTTTCCAATCCCTGACCCGAGGTGCAGTATGGATCGGCACCGCATCAAGGGAGACGCCGAACATGTTGCGCAATTCACCCGCTGACCCTCCCGCGCAGACCGCACCGCTTTACCCCCGCGACCGCACGCGCCACCCGCCGGCCTTCACGCCCGAGTATAAAACCGCCGTCACCCGGTCGCCGCGGCTGCCCCTGGCCTCAATCCGGCCCAGCATGCTGGAAAACACCGGCCCGCGCTTTTCGATGGCCGAGCTGGGCGCGCGCGACAATGACCTCCTGATCAATTTCGCCGCGCCGGGCCAGTCGGCAATCGGCGAGCGCATCATTGTGCACGGCCAGGTGCTCGATCAGGACGGCCATCCGGTGCCCGAAACGCTGGTCGAGGTGTGGCAGGCCAATGCCGGCGGGCGCTACCGCCACCGCAATGACACCTATTTCGCGCCGATTGATCCCAATTTCGACGGCTGCGGCCGTGTGCTGACGGATGCCGAGGGGTATTATGAGTTCCGCACGGTGCGCCCCGGCCCCTATCCATGGGAGAACGGGCCCAATGCCTGGCGGCCGGCGCATATCCATTTTTCGGTCTTCGGATCGGGCTTTGGCCAGCGGCTGATCACCCAGATGTATTTCGAAGGCGATCCGCTGATCCCACTCTGCCCGATCCTGAGCACCCTGCCCGATGAAGCCGCGCGCGAACGGCTGATCGCGCCATTGGACATGAATGCCGCCATTCCGCTCGACAGCCTGGCCTACCGGTTTGACATCGTGCTGCGCGGCCGCCGCTCGACGATGTTCGAAAACCGCCCGGAGGGGAATTGATGCCGCGCAAAAGCGCCAGTTTGAGCGAAACGCCGTCCCAGACCGCGGGGCCTTACGTTCATATCGGTCTGGTGCCGGCCCAGGCGGGGTTCGAGATTTTCGAGACGAATTTCTCCAACAGCATTCCGGGCGAGGGTCCGCGGATCCGCATTGCGGGCCGGGTGCTCGACGGGGTCGGGGCGCCGATCACGGATGTGCTGGTCGAGAGCTGGCAGGCCGATGCCCAGGGGCGGTTTGACACGCCGGGCTTTCGCGGCTGGGCGCGCGCCGCTTCGGATTTCGCCACTGGCGAATGGGTGATCGAGACCGTTCGGCCAGGTGCTGCGACAGAGCCTGGCGGCGCGGTTCTGGCCCCGCAGATCGGTCTTTGGCTGGTGGCGCGGGGCATCAATATCGGCCTGTCGACCCGGATGTATTTTCCCGAAGAAACCGCCGCGAACGCCGCTGATCCGGTGCTGTCGCGCGTGCCGCCGCATCGGCGCGAGACCTTGCTTGCCAAAAAGCAGGCAGAGGCGGGCGACGTGCAGGGCTACCGCTTTGACATCGTGGTTCAGGGCGCGGGTGAGACGGTGTTCTTTGACGCCTGACCCGAAATCTGGCCCGTTGCCCCCGGCCCGCGGATCGGTGCTGCTTCTTGGCGCCAGCGGCACCATCGGTCAGGCCACGCTCACCGCGCTCAGCGCCGCGGGGTATGAGACGCTGTGCCTTGTGCGGTCCTCGCCATCCGCCCGGCGGCTTGAACAGGATCTGCCGGGCGGCGCCAGGCTGCGCGAAATCGATCTGACCGCCGGGCCCGGCGCGTTTCAGACCGCTTTGGCCGGCGAGCGTATCGATGCGGTGATCTCATGCCTGGCGTCGCGCAATGGCGTGCCGGCGGAGGCGTGGCAGATCGATCACCGAACCACATCGCAGGCGTTTTCGGCTGCCCAGCAGGCCGGCGCGTCGCGCGCGGTCTTGCTCTCGGCACTCTGCGTGCAGCGCCCCAAGCTCGCCTTCCAGAAGGCCAAGCTTGCGATGGAGGCCGATGTGATCGCGTCGGGCATGCGGTATTCGATCGTGCGCCCAACCGCCTTCTTCAAATCGCTCTCGGGCCAGGTGGCGCGGGTGCAGCAGGGCAAGCCCTATCTGCTCTTTGGCAACGGAGAGCTGACCGCCTGCAAGCCGATCGGCGATGCCGATCTGGCGCAGTATCTTGTTGCCTGTCTGAGCATGCCAGAGCACCAGAACCGGATCTTGCCGATCGGCGGGCCAGGCCCGGCGGTCACGCCGCGCGATCTGGGGCGCTGGCTCTTTGACCGGCTTGCCCGCCCGCCGCGGTTCCGCCATGTGCCGGTTGGCCTGATCAGCGGCATTGCGCGGGGGTTGAGCGCATTGGGCCGCATCTCGCCCAAGCTGCGGACCAAGGCCGAGCTTCCACGGATCGCGCGTTACTATGCCACCGAGCCGATGCTGGTCTTCGATCCGGTCACCGGCCGCCATGACGAGGCGGCCACCCCTTCTTTCGGCAACGAGACGATCTTTGATCATTACGAGCGTCTGATCAGCGGCGATCGCAGTGCCGATCTGGGCGCGCATCGTGTGTTTGCGCCCGCAGCCGCATCCGCGCCCAGATCTGCCCATGCCACACCACCGCGCTAAGCGCGGCGGGCATCGCTGCCAAGGATCGCGAACCCGGCCGCCATCAGCAGCTCCCAATCATCGAGCGATTCGACTTCGCGGGCATTCTTGCAGTCGATGCCCAGGAAGGAATGACCATGCACGATGGTCCAAAGAAGATAGGCGCTGCGCTCGACATGCGGATCGGTCGCCGGCCGACCAAGACAGTCTGAGACCCTGCGCTTGACGATCCCAAGGGTCGATTGACCCATCTCCATCAACGCCTCATTCCCCTCCTGCCCTTCGGTCAGACCGAAGGTGAGCCGGAAGATCCCCGGCTCGCCATGCGCAAAGTCGATATAGGCCTTGCCAAGTGCGGCCACTGCCTCGATCGAGCCCAGGGGATACTCCGCCGCCCGCGCCTCCATCAGCCCGCGCAACCGGCCCATGGCATCGAGTGCCACCGCGCTCAGCAGCTCGGCCCGGTCGCGGAAATGCTTGTAGGGCGCGGCCGAGCTCACGCCCACGCGCCGGGCGGCCTCGGCAACCGAAAACCCGTCGGGCCCGTCACGCTCAACAAGCTCGCGGACCACCTCGACAAGATGGCTGCGTAAATCGCCATGGTGATAGGGCTTGGCCGTCTGGTCCGGCAGGGGCGACATTTCTTTACTCCTCACGCTTGAAAAAAGTTAGAGCCTATTACATAAGTAAGCAACTCTTACTTCGTGAGGAGCGCCCGGATGACTCGCCTTACGCAACGCAAACCCGGTCGGATCAGAACCGCCCTGGCCCGGATTGCCACAATCATCGTCTCCTTGACCGTTGCTGTGGGCGCGCTGGCGCTCGTCGTCGGGGGGCGTGGGGTGCTTGCCGATCGCGCCGAGCTGGCCGAACGGCCGCAGGCCGCGCCACGCATGCCCGTGGAAACGCTGACGCTGGTCGGCGAGGCCGGCTATGACGTCACGCGCCGGTTCACCGGCCAGATCGAAGCGGCGCAGACCATCGATCTGGGGTTTGAGAATCCCGGCACCCTTGCCGAAATCTATGTCGACGAGGGCGACGTGGTGGCCGAAAACTCGCTTCTGGCCAAGCTCGACACCCGGCTTTTGGACGCCGAGCGCGCCCAGCTTTTGGCCGCACGCACGGCCTTGGAGGCGCAGGCCGAGCTTGCCCGCCGGACCGAAAAGCGCCGCAATGCGCTCAATGACCGGGGATTTGCGTCCGATCAGTCGCTCGATTCGATCTCGCTCTCGCTGGCCGAGCTCATGGCGCGGATCGCCGAGGTCGAGGCCGGGCTTGCCGCCATCGACATCCGGCTCGACAAGGCCGAGCTGCGCGCGCCGTTCGGGGCAACGATTTCCGCGCGGACCCGCGACCCGGGCGTCAGCCTTGCGGCGGGCCAGCCGATTCTGTCGCTGATGCAGGCCGATGCCCCGCAGTTTCGGGTCGGGGTCAGCCCTGCAATTGCCGATGCGCTTGCCTTGGGCGACCGGGTGGACGTCCGGTTCGGCACGCGCAGCGTGTCGGCCGAGCTGAGCTCGATCCTGCCCGATCTCGACCCCGCGACCCGCACCCGCATGCTGCTTTTTTCGCTGACGGGCGACAGGCTGCCCGCCTTCGGCACGGTGGGTGAGCTGCGCCTGACCCAACGCATCGACATGGCCGGGTTCTGGCTGCCGATCAGCGCCCTGCGCGATGGCCCGCGCGGGCTTTGGCAGGTGATGACCGTGACCGAGGGCGATGCAGGTCCCGTGATTGCGGGAGAGGCCGTCGAGATCCTACACGCCGAGGCCGAGCGCGCGTTTGTGCGCGGCACCTTGGCGCCGGGCATGGAGGTGGTCACCGGCGGCCCGCACCGCGTCGTTCCGGGCCAGGCGGTGGTGATGGAGCATGACCGTGTCAGCCGGACCGCGCGCAACGAGGAGCAGGGCTGATGACCACCCTTACCTTCCGCCAACCGCGGCTGGTCGCGCTTGCCATTCTGGTCATTCTGGCCGCGGGTGCCTCCTCGCTCCTGTCGATCGGTCGGCAGGAAGACCCCACGATCACCAATCTCTTTGCCACTGTCACAACCGTCTATCCGGGGGCAGATCCGGCGCGGGTCGAGGCGCTGGTGACCGCCGAGATCGAGGAGGTTGTGCGCGAAATCCCCGAGGTCGACACCCTCCAGTCGACCTCAGCCACTGGCGTGTCGATCATTCGCATCGAGCTCTCTGATCGCGTGCAGGATGCCGTGATCGAAACGGTCTGGTCGGAAATCCGTGATGCGCTTGACGATGCGCGGGCGCGGTTTCCCGAGGGTGTTTTGGCGCCGGATTTCGATTCCGACGGCACCGGTGCCTTTGCGGCGATCATTGCGCTGAGCCCGGCGCGCGACGGGGTGCCGATGTCGATTGCCTCGCGCTATGCCGAAGAGCTTGGCGACCGGCTGCGCGGTGTGTCGGGCACCAAGCTGGTCGATCTGTTCGGTCTGAGCGAGGAAGAGGTGCTCGTCCGGCTCGATCCGGTGCGCGCAGCGGCACTCGGCATCACGGCCGAGGCCGTTTCGGCGGCCATCGCCGCGGCAGATGCCAAAATGCAGGCGGGGCGGCTTTTGGGCGGCGGCAGCGATCTCATCCTCGACGTTGCCGGAGAGATCGAGGCGCTGGACCGGGTGCGCCAGGTCATCGTGCGCGAAGGCCCTTCGGGTCAGGTCACCCGGGTGGGCGATATCGCCGAAGTGACCCGCGGGCCGCGGACACCGGCCAGCGAGCTTGCCATCTATAACGGAAAGCCGGCCGTGCTTGTGGCGGCCAAGCTTCAGGATGGGCTGCAGGTCGATGTCTGGATGGGGCGCGTGCGCGACGCGCTGGCCCAGGCGCAGTCCGAACTTCCCGCCGGGCTCAGCGCCACCCTGATTTTCGATCAGGCGATCTACACGGCCGAGCGGCTCACCGATGTCGGGGTCAACATGGCAATCGGCATCGCGCTGGTTGTCGCGGTGCTGTTGGTGACGCTGGGTCTGCGTGCGGCGCTGATCGTGGCGCTGATCTTGCCCATTGTGTCGCTGGCCTCGCTGGCCACGCTGAACTTTCTGGGTGTGGCCATCCACCAGATGTCGGTCACGGGCCTGATCGTGGCGCTGGGCCTGCTGGTCGATGCGGGCATTGTCATGACCGACGAGGTCGGCCAGCGCATCCGGGCCGGATTGCGCCGGGTCGACGCGGTTGCCCAATCGGTGCGCCGGCTTGCAGCACCGCTCTTTGCCTCGACCGTGACCACCGCGCTGTCCTTTGCCCCGATGATCCTGCTGCCCGGACCTGCGGGCGATTTCGTCGGCTCCATCGCCATTGCGGTGGTGGTCATGCTGATGTGGTCCTTTGCGGTGGCCGTCACCCTTACCCCGGCAATTGCCGGCTGGGTGCTGCCCGCTGCAGCCGGGTCGGGCATGCTCTCGGCTGGGCTTCAAAGCGCCAGGCTCGGCGCGGCCTTTTCGGCAAGCCTGCGTCTGGCCATCCGCAACCCGCTGCGCGCCGTGGCGCTGGCGTTGGTGCTGCCGGTGCTTGGCTTTGCCTCGATGCCGCTGTTGAGCGCCCAGTTCTTCCCCGGCGTCGATCGTGATCAGTTCCACATCGAGGTCGATCTGCGCGCCGGCGCGGGGATCGAGGAGACGCAGGAGGTGGTCGCGCGGCTTGACGCGGCGCTGCGCGATGCGCCGGAAATCCGGCAGGTGGCCTGGGTTCTGGGCCGCTCAGCCCCGGCGTTTTACTACAACATCGTCGGCGCACGGGACAACGCGTCGCGCTATGCGCAGGCGCTGATCACCACCGGTTCGCCGACCGAGACCGAAGCTTTGCTGGCACGGCTGGAGCGCGATCTTGCCATGCTCGCCCCCGAAGCACAGATCCTCGTGCGCGGCCTGGTCCAGGGCCCGCCTGTGGATGCGCCGGTTGAGCTGCGGCTGGTCGGCCCCGACATCCCCACACTGCGCGCCCTGGGGGCCGAGCTTCGCGCCCTGGTTGCCGCCTCCGAGCCGGTGACGCTGGTGCGCGGCACGCTCACCAATGGGGCGCCGGAGCTGCGGGTCGAAATCGACGAGGCGCTGGCCGAACAGCTCGGATTGTCGCTCTCGTCCGTGTCGCGCCAGCTACAGGCCGGGCTTGACGGCGTGCTGGGCGGTTCGCTGATCGAAGGCACCGAGGAGCTGCCGGTGCGGGTGCGCTTCGGCGATGCCACGCGTCAGGATCTTGCGCGGATCCGCGATCTGCCGATCCTGCCGGCCAATGCGCCCGCGCGCGCAGCCGAAGGGTATTTTCCCGGCGTGCCGCTGTCGGCCATCGCCGCGGTGTCGCTGGCGCCCTCCGACCCGGTGATCGCCCGGCGCAATGGCGAGCGGGTCAACACCGTGCAGGCCTTCCTGCTGCGGGACGTTCTGCCGGAGGAGGCGCTCAGCGAAATCCGTGCGACCATCGACGCGGCCGGGTTTGCACTGCCGCCGGGCTACCGGCTTCAAATCGGCGGCGACAGCGACGCGCGCGCCGATACGATGAGCAATCTGCTCGCGCCGCTGGGGCTGATCGTGACGCTTTCCATCGCCACGATCGTGATGACCTTCAACTCGTTTCGCCTCACAGCGATCGCGCTGGTGGTCAGCGTTCTGTCCGCCGGGCTCAGCTTTCTTGCGCTGGCGATTTTTCAATACCCGTTCGGGATCAACGCCGTGATCGGGCTGATCGGGTCGATCGGCGTGTCGATCAATGCCGCGATCATCATCCTGACCGGGCTGCGCGACGATCCGGGCGCGCGCAGCGGCGATGTGTCGGCCATGGTCGATGTGGTTGCAGGCTCGGGCCGGCACATTGTCAGCACCACCATCACGACTTTTGGCGGGTTCCTGCCGCTGATCCTGGCCGGGGGCGGTTTCTGGCCGCCCTTCGCAATGGCGGTGGCCGGTGGGGTGCTGCTGTCAACCGTGGTGTCGTTTTACTTCGTGCCGCCGATGTTTGCGCTGTTACGTCCGCGCGGCTGGACCGCTGCCGATCTTGCCGCGCAGGATGCCACGGCCCTGCACGACCCGGTGCTGAAACCGGAACTGCGGCCCGAACTGCGGCCCGAACTGCGGCCCGAACTGAGACCCGAACCTCCACGGCCCGGTTCCGAGACGGGGTTTGCCCGGCTCCAGGCCGCCGAGTAGCGCGCGGCTATTCCGCCGCGGCCTTCAGCTCCTCCACCTTGCCGGGGTCGCGACGGTTGCGGCCCCGCGGCCGCAGCAGCACATAGCAAAGCGGCGGCACGAAGAAGAGCGTGAGCGGCGAGGCGATGAGCAGACCGCCGACCATGATGGTCGCCATCGGCTCAAACAGCGCGCCTCCCGAAATCACCATCGGCATGAGCCCAAAGATCGTCGTCAACGATGTCAGCATGATCGGCTTTGCGCGGGCCTGCGAGGCCGAGACGATGGCATCGCTGATATCCTTGGTTTCAAGCTCGATATCCACCTGATTGATCAGCACGATGGCATTGTTGATGATGATGCCCATCAGCGACATCAGCCCCAGAATGGCAAAGAACGACATCGGCTGGCCGGCAAAGATCATCGCAAAGGGTGCGCCGATCAGGATCAGCGGGATCGTCATGAAGGTGGCGACCGACCGGCGCATCGAATTGAACTGAAAGACCAGAGCGGCCAGCATGATTGCCAGTGCAGTCGGCAGGTTGCCGCCCATCTGGCTGTTCACGTCGGCGCTGTCTTCGAGCTCGCCGCCGATAGAGAACTCGTATTCCGGCCCCAGCGCGAGCCCGTCATAGATGGGCTGGATATAGTCTGCCAGATCCTGCGCGCTGTAATCCGAGCTTTTGGCCGAGACGATGATCTTGCGCACCTGGTTCTCACGCCGGATTTCCGAGAACTCCAATGTCGGCCTGAAGGTCGCGACCTGGTCGACGGTGATCAACTGGCCGGCGGTGCCGATCGTCAGGTTGGCCAGATCCTCGACACTGTCGCGGTTGGCGGTCGTGGCGCGCAACACAATCGGGATCTGGTCGTCGCCCTCGCGGAAGGTCGAGTATTCGGTTCCCGAAAAATAGGCCTCCATCACCTCCGAGATATCGCGCGATGTCACCTCGAACTCGCGGGCCTTGTCCTGCGCGATATCGACCACGACCTTGAGCACTTTGTTGCCCCAGTCGCTCTCGTTCTGAACGACATTGGGCAAGCGGCCGATGGCGGTTTCCAGCTCCAAGGCGGCCGCGATCAGCACCCCGGCTTCGGGCCCGGAGATTTCAAAATCGACAACCCCCGCTTCGGTGCCGCCCTGGGGCAGCCGGGTGACGCGGAACCGCGCTTCGGGAAACTCCTCGATGAATTTGCGCCGGGCTCGGTCGACCATCTCCACGGCGGCCGGAAGATCGACGGTGTTGACCTGAAAGAACGCGCTGGCCACGTCTGGGTCGGCCGGGTCGAGGCCGAGATTGAAGCGCGGGCCGCCGCTGCCGACATAGACGGTGCTGTTGAGCACTTCGGGATTGATCGTCTCATCGCCCAGCCAGGACTGCACGCGCAGGGCCATGCGCTCGGTTTCGGAAATCGCGGCTTCCTTGGGCAGGTCCATGTAGATCAGGAAATCGGCCCGTTCGCTGTAGGGGAACATCTCGGATTTGAGCTGCGAGAATTGCGATGCCGCGGATGCGATGATGAAGACGGCGACTGCCACGATCGGCACGCCCCAAGGCAGCAGCCGCCGGACGATCTGCCCGTAGAGGCGGATCGACCAGCCGGGCCCCTTGCCGGCGTTCTTGTTGCGCTTGAGCATCCGCGCGCAGAGATAGGGCAGAATGTAGAGCGCGGTCAGCCAGGAACCCAGCAGCATCGAGGCCACAACCGCACCGAGCGAGAACGAGAACTCGCCGGAAATGCCGTCGATCAGCAGCATGGGAATGAAGGCCGAGATGGTGGTGATCGATGCCACGCCCAGCGGGATCAGGAATTGCGAGCCGGCCGAGCGGGCTGCCTCCTCTGGCTCCATCCCATTGTCGATGCGTTTTCCGATATCCTCGACGACCACCAGACCGTTATCGACCAGAAGCCCCAGCGAGATGATGACAGC
>JBCDDO010000067.1:0-9801 GCA_039180245.1 Pseudomonadota bacterium
CGCTGGCCAAGGTCGAGCTTCAAGAAGGGCTGCGCGCGCTTGCCGCCCGCTTTCCCGATCTTCGCCCCGATGGCCCGCGTCTGCGCGTCAGCGGCGTGGGCGGCATCCGCAAGGTCGGAAAACTGATCCTGCGCGGCGCCTAGGCCGGAAC
Source organism: Pseudomonadota bacterium (assembly GCA_039180245.1). GTDB lineage: Bacteria > Pseudomonadota > Alphaproteobacteria > Rhodobacterales > Rhodobacteraceae > J013. The sequence continues at coordinate 152 of JBCDDO010000067.1, forward strand.
GGCCCGCGCGACCAGCCCCGCAAACAGGCTCTGACCGTCGGTCAGCCCCAGGGCCGGATCGGCGGCACGCTCGGGATGTGGCATAAGCCCCAGCACGCGCCGGTTTTCCGACAGGATGCCGGCAATCCCGTCAGCCGAGCCATTGGGATTGGCCGCCGAGGTGACCTCGCCGGCCTCATTGCAGTAGCGAAACGCGATACGGCCGGTATCCTTCAGCGCGGCAAGGGTCTCGGCATCGGCGGTGTAGTTTCCGTCATGATGGGCCACCGGCATTTGAACCAGGGCAGCATCGCTGTAGCCGGCGGTGAACGGGCTGTCGGTGCTTTCAACCCGCAGGAGCACGGGCTTGCAGACAAATTTCAGGCCAGCATTGCGCATCAAGGCGCCGGGCAGCAGCCCAGTCTCGATCAACACCTGAAACCCGTTACAGATGCCGATCACATGCCCCCCTGAGCGGGCGAACGCGCCGACGGCGCGCATGATCGGCGCGCGCGCCGCAATCGCCCCGCAGCGCAGATAATCGCCATGGCTGAAGCCCCCGGGCAGGCCGATGAGGTCGAGCCCGGCCGGCACGGAGGTGTCCTTGTGCCAGAGCATCTGCACCTCGATGCCCGCGCGGCGCAGCGCCACCGCCAGGTCGCGATCGCAGTTCGAGCCGGGAAAAACGACAACGCCTGCCTTCATCGTACCTGCTCCCCGGCCAAACCCAGCGTGACGGCATTCCTGAGCCATCGGCGCACGAAATAGGCCGCAACCAGCGCGGGCAAAAGCAGAAATGTGCCGATTGCGGCGATAATGACCGGCAGCGCCCAGAGCCGCTCAAAGACCGGCAGCACCACATCCCGCTTGACCTCGGGATCAAACAGGATCTCGTGGCGCGAGCCGATGGCGAAGTTCCAATTGGCTGAGGATTGTCCGCCCGTGGCCTCGGTCATCTCGCCGGGGCGGAAGGCATAGCGAAAGCGCGGGCTGTAGACCTTGGTGGCGCCGTCGACGGGGTTCCACCCGTCCCACGCATAGACATGGGTGACCTCGCCGGTCGCGCGTTGATAGCGTGAGACGATCTGCAGGCTCTCCATCGTCAGCAGCGCGGCTGCGCCCAGAAACCCGCCCGGCAGCAGGAAAATCAGCAGCCAGACCCGCCAGGACACCTCGCGCCGTCCGTCGGGGAGCGTGCGAAAAAAGAACATCTGCGTCATGTTCAAACGGATGAGCAGGATCCGCAGCATCGCGTCAGCCGGCAAAATCGGTGATCACTTCGACACCCGGCGGGGCCGGCCCGTTCATCGCGCGCAGGGCCGCGGTTGCGCCCGAAAGCGGGATTTCCCGCCCGATCAGTGGCGTGAGGTCGAGCGAGGTGCCCTCAATCAGCGCAAACAGCGAGGCAAAGCGCCAAGCGGGCATGCCGCGCGTGCCGTAAAGCGCAAGCTGCCCGGTATAGACGAGGTTCATCGGCAGGGTCATTTCGGCGGTATGGCCCACTGGCATGCCGACCTGAACGTGACGGCCCATCGGCGCGAGGCAGGTGATGGAGGCGCGCAGCGTCGCCTCGATGCCCAGCGCTTCGAGCGAGACCTGCGCCCCGCCGCCGGTAAGCTCGCGGATCTCGGCGGCCGCATCGCCCGAGCGGGCGTCGATGGTGGCCTCGGCACCCAGGCTGCGGGCAAGGGCAAGCTTCTCGGGCACGATGTCGACGGCAATCATGCGCGCGCCCATCGCACGGCCGAGCATGACCGCGGCCATGCCAACCCCACCGGTGCCGTGCACCGCCACCCATTCGCCCGGCTGCACCGCGGCGCGCCCGGTCAGCGCCTGCCAGGCCGTGGTCACGCGACAGCCCATGGCCGCGGCCAGCACCGGCGTGATGCTTTCGGGCAGGCGGGCAAGATTGTGCGACAGCGGCACCGCAACACGCTCGGCAAATGCCCCGGGCTCGACAAAACCCGGCAAGCGCTGGTCGGGACAGACCGTCTGGCGCCCTGACTGGCAGGTGGGACAGGCGCCACAGGCCAAAAGGAAAGGGGCGATCACCCGGTCGCCTGGCGCCCAGGGCGCACGCGGCCCGGCCTCCTCAACCACGCCGCAATATTCATGCCCCTGGATCTGGCCCGGCTGGACCCGCGGATGTTCACCCATCCAGCCATGCCAGTCAGACCGGCACACGCCGCAGGCGAGCACGCGCAGCACCACGCCATCATCGGGGCAGACCGGGTCCGGCACATCCTCGATGGTCAGATCCGCTTGATATTCTCGCAGCACGGCCGCGCGCATGCCTGCCCTCCGCGTCTCACGCTCGCTTTCCTGTTACTAGCCCAGCCCACCGTTGCATGCCAGCGCCATCAACAGGGCCAAGAAAGCGTGCCGCCACTGCGCTGGGCGGGTTGCGCGCAGCAAGGCGGGGCGCGCAGTAGATCAAACAAGCTCGACCCGGTAGGCCTCGATCACCGTATTGGCCAGCAGCGTCTCGCACATCTTCTGCAGCCGCGCTTCGGCAAGCGCAGGGTCGGTGTCGGTCAGCTCGATCTCCAGCACCTTGCCCTGGCGCACGCTCTCGACCCCGTCGAAGCCGAGACTGCCCAACGCGTGGCGGATCGCCTCGCCTTGCGGGTCGAGAACGCCGGTCTTGAGCATGATCGTCACGCGTGCCTGCATGGCTGGCTCCTCCCTGTCGCGTGTGCGTCGCGCGAAGCCCCGCTGCTGTCAAGTGCTCGGGCAAACGCTTGGGCAAGTGGCGCGGGAAGCGCTCGGGCAAGTGCGCGGGCCGCAGCGCCTGTCTGCGCGCGGGCTCACCTGTCGTCCAGACCGCTGGCGATTGACGCCATGTGACAGGTGCAAGACAATCGCGGCCAGCGCAAGGTCGCGCGGGGTGCTGCGCGGGGGTGCTGCAATGTCACGGATCGAGGCGAGGCTGGAGGAGTTGGGTCTGACCCTGCCGCCGCCGCTTGCGATGCCATCGGGGATGGCGCTGCCGTTTCCCTGGGTTCACATCCGCGGCGACCGGCTGATCGTGTCGGGCCATGGCCCACAGGATGCCGGAGGCGGCTTGGCCGGGCCGTTCGGCAAGGTCGGTGCCGAGGTCAGTGAGGCTGAGGCCTATGACCTCGCACGCAAAACCGGGCTGGCCATGCTTGGCAACATCCAACGCGAGATCGGCGATCTCGACCGTATCTCTGGCTGGGTGCGCGCCTTTGGCATGGTCAATGCGGCGCCGGATTTCGACCGGATGCCGGCGGTGATCAACGGCTTCTCCGATCTGATCCTGGAGCTGTTCGGCCCTGAGATCGGGCGCCATGCCCGCTCGGCCGTCGGCATGGCCGGTCTGCCGATGCGCATTGCGGTTGAGATCGAGGCCGAAGCGCTGCTGGGCTGAGCGAGCCGCGGGTCGCGCAGATGGCGTCTTTGCCCGCGGCCGCCATCTGCCGACGTCGTGACAAACCGCCCTTGCGTCAATGCACCAGCTTGGGACCGCGGCTGCCTTTGTCGATTGCAACGCCTGGCAAGATGCCAAGACGCCGGGCAACCTCGGAATAGGCCTCAGACAATGAGCCCAGATCGCGCCGAAACACGTCCTTGTCGAGCTTGCCGCCGGTCTCGATGTCCCACAGCCGGCAGCTGTCGGGGCTGATCTCATCGGCGACCACAAGGCGCGAGAAATCGCCGTCCCAAATGCGGCCCGTTTCGATTTTCATGTCAACCAGGCGAATGCCGACGCCCAACATCAGGCCGGAGACGAAATCATTCACGCGCAGCGCCAGCGCGATCATGTCGTCGATGTCTTGCTGACCCGCCCAGTTGAAGGCGATGATGTGCTCTTCGGTCACCATCGGGTCATTGAGCTTGTCATCCTTGAGGTAGAACTCGATGATCGGGCGGGGCAGCTGGGTGCCCTCCTCAATGCCCAGCCGCTGTGACAGCGAGCCTGCGGCGATGTTGCGCACGACCACCTCGATGGGCAGCATTTCGACCGCGCGCACCAGCTGTTCGCGCATGTTGATGCGGCGAATGAAATGCGTCGGCACCCCGATGGCGTTCAGCCCGCCCATGACATGTTCGGAAATGCGGTTGTTGAGCACGCCCTTGCCGTCAATCACGTCGGTCTTTGCGCCGTTTCCGGCGGTCGTGTCGTCCTTGAAATGCTGGATGAGCGTGCCAGGCTCGGGTCCCTCATAAAGGATCTTCGCCTTGCCCTCATAAACCAGTCTGCGGCGGGCCATGCACATCTCCAAAATGGATGCGGCCGGGCAGGGATGCCCGGCAGAAAGGGGTATGTAAGCGGGAACGCGGTCAAGCACAAGCGTGCGAACCTGCGCCGCATTGCGCCCTGTACAGCCCGCGGCGCAGGGCCTATCACACATCCAGCCATGGGGCAGAAAGCCGGCGGGGACGCCGGGGCATGGAGGACATGATGACAAGTTTCGACGATCGCGAAAAAGCATTCGAGAACAAGTTTGCTCATGACCAGGAAATGCAGTTCAAGGCTCAGGCACGCCGCAACAAGCTGCTGGGCCAATGGGCGGCCGAGCAGCTCGGCCTCAGCGGCCAGGCGGCGGCCGATTACGCACTTGCCGTGGTGAAGTCGGATTTCGAAGAGCCCGGCGAGGAAGATGTGTTCCGCAAGGTCATGGGCGATCTGGGCGACAAGATCGGCGAGGCCGAGATCCGCGCGAAAATGGCTGAGCTGAGCGCAGTTGCCAAAGATCAGGTGATGAATGAGGGCTGAGGGCTGCGGCCCGGCTGCGGCTCACGTGGCGGGCAGACCGGCACGTGACCGGTCCTGCCCGCCAACGCTTTAAGAGGCCGCAAGACTGGCCACCGTTGACACGACAGCCAGTGCAGACCAGGCCAGGACAACGCCCGTCCAGGTCCACATGCGGCAGGCTTCACATTTCATGAAAACACCTATCGCTTGGGGGGTCACCACGACCCTGGTTGAGCAGGTGGGGATGAGGTCTTGCCTCTGCAAGCGTCCCAACCGCGCATTGTCTTCATTTCCGCTCACAGAAGTGTTTCAATTGTTGTGACGATGTGCCGAACCGATCAGCCATCGGTGCGGGCCCCGCGCAAAGCCCGTTCGATCTGACGGGTCAGACGCGGCGCATCCGGCCGGGTCTGGGTGGAGAAATCGGCCACAAAATCCCCGTCAGGTCCAAGCAGGATCTTGTGGAAGTTCCAGCGCGGCACCGCGCCTCTCGCCCGTGCCCACTGGTAGAACGGGTGCGCCTGCGGACCTTTGACCGCCAGGATGTCGGTCATTGGAAAGGTGATGCCGTAGCTGACCTCGCAGAACTCCGCCACCGCCTCGGCGCTTTCGGCCTCTTGATTGAAGCTGTCGGAGGGCACGCCAAGCACAACCAGCCGGCCTGCCTGAGCATCGGCGAGCGCCTGAAGCGCTTCGAATTGCGGGGTAAACCCGCAAAATGAGGCGGTGTTTACGACCAGAACCGCGCGCCCGGCATACTCCGACAGATGGATCTCTCCGCCCTCCAGCGCCGGAAAGCTGAATGCATGCGCGGATTTGTCAGCCGCCATGCCGGTCCCCACCGCAAACGCTGCGACCGCGGCTGTCCCGATGGCCAAGGCGAACATGTTGCGCCGTGTGAGCATGGCGAGACCTTTCCCATAACAACCTAAACACTCTACGCAGCGCAGCGCAGCTTGGGTCAGTCAGATCGGGCGGGCGGCTGCCAGCGGCTGAGTTTTTGAACAGGATCTTCGGTATCCGCCTATGGCGGCAAAAGCGACACCCCGTTGGGAGGGCTCACGCCGATCGGGGGGCTCCGAAGACCCGCGCAAAGACCATATCGACATGCGCCAGATGCGGGGCGAGGTCGAAGCAGGCGTCGATCTGGGCTGCGCTCAGCAAGGCGGTGATCTCAGCATCGGCCTTGAGCGTGTCGGCAAAATCAGCCGCGCCGTCCCACACTGCCATGGCGTTGCGCTGAACCAGCGCATAGGCCTCTTCGCGCGACAGCCCGGCCTGAGTGAGCGCCAGCAAAACCGCCTGCGAATGCACCAACCCACGCAGCTTGCCCAGATTGCGCGCCATAGTCTTTGGGTAAACGACCAGCCGGTCGATCACCGTCGTCAGCCGCGCAAGCGCGAAATCGAGTGTCACGGTCGCGTCCGGGCCGATCATGCGCTCGACCGAGGAGTGGGAGATGTCCCGCTCATGCCACAGCGCCACGTTCTCCAGCGCGGGAAGGCAATGGCTGCGCACCAGCCGGGCCAGGCCGGTGAGGTTTTCGGTCAGCACCGGGTTGCGCTTGTGCGGCATGGCCGAGGAGCCCTTTTGGCCGGTCGAGAAATGCTCCTCAACCTCCAGCACTTCGGTGCGCTGCAGATGCCGGATCTCGGTGGCCAACCGCTCGACCGACGACGCGGTGACGGCAAGTGCGCAGAAAAACGCCGCATGCCGGTCGCGCGGGATCACCTGGGTGGAGACCGGTTCGGGCGTGAGGCCCAGCTTGGCCGCAACATGCGCCTCGACCGACGGGTCGACCCCCGAATAGGTGCCGACCGGGCCTGAGATCGCACAGGTTGCCACCTCGGTCCGGGCGGCGATCAGCCGGGTGCGGTTGCGGTCCATTTCGGCATAGGCCTGGGCGAGCTTCAGCCCGAAGCTCGTCGGTTCGGCATGGATGCCATGGCTGCGGCCGATGCAGGGCGTGTGGCGATACTCCTCCGCGCGGCGGTGGAGCGCGGCGAGAAGCGCATCGAGATCGGCGATCAGGATATCCGCCGCGCGGGTGAGTTGGACCGCAAAACAGGTGTCGAGCACGTCCGAGGAGGTCATCCCCTGGTGCAAGAACCGCGCCTCCGGTCCCACCAGCTCGCCCAGATGGGTGAGAAAAGCGATCACATCTTGCTTGGTGACGGCCTCGATCTCGTCGATCCGGGCAATGTCGAAGGTTGCGTCGCGGGCGCGCCAGGCCGCCTCGGCGGCCGCCGTGGGAATGGTGCCCTGTTGTGCCATGGCATCCGCGGCATGCGCTTCGATCTCATACCAGATGCGGTACTTCGTCTCTGGCGCCCAGATCGCGGTCATCTCGGGGCGGGCATAGCGCGGGATCATGAGCGGGCTCCATCCATGCGCATCGACATAACCGGGCGGGCGCCGTGCAGCAAGATCCGACGGGGCCGGGGCCATGCTGGCGCTGCGTCTTCACCTCGGCCTCTTGGGCTGTTAGGCCGGGTCTGGGGAAGGAGCGCGCACAGCAATGTCCAGCCGGGCCATCGACCGATTTTCCGGGCATTGGATCGTCGAGCGGCATATCGCCGATTTCGACAGCGGCTGGCATGGAAGGTTCGAGGGGCAGGCCGTGTTTTTGCCGGTGCCGGGCGGGCTCGATTATGAAGAGCGCGGCTGGCTGCGCTTGGGCGGCCTCGTGTCGGAGGCGTTTCGCCGCTATTCCTGGCGTGCCGAAGACAGCCGGGTGGTGGCGGTGCATTTCGACGATGGCCGGTTCTTTCACCGCTTTGACGCCGAGAACGCGCGGGCCGAGGCCAGCCATTACTGTGATCCCGACCTCTATGAGGTGGTCTATTTCTCACCCGGCTTCGACCCGTGGCGGGTGGAATGGCGGGTTGAGGGGCCGCGCAAGGATTATCGGCTAGTCACCCATTACCGCAGGGTGGCGGGCTCGGCGTAACGCTGCGGGCCCGCGACCTGTTGCGCGCTGGGCAAAGTCCGGGCTTGAAATTGCCGCCATAGGACGCACAGTGCGCGGTGCCTGGGACGAGGCCACAGCAGATAAGGAGATCACAGATGGGCACAGCTCGCACGCTTCATGAGGTGTTGGTGCCGGTGCGCGGAGAGATGGCAGTGCGGCTGCGTCAGCTGCTGGTACTCGCCGTCGGCGTCGCAGCGCTTGCGCTGGCGGCAAAGGTCAGCGTGCCGATGTGGCCTTCGCCTGTGCCGATCACACTGGGCACGCTTGCGGTGCTGAGCATTGGGGCGGCCTATGGGCCGGGCCTGGGGCTGGCCACGATCCTTGTCTATATGTTCATTGGGGCGCTTGGGTTCGACGTCTTCGCCGGCACGGGTGGTGAGGTAAACGGGCTTGCCTATATGCTGGGCGGCACTGGTGGCTATCTGTTGGGCTATGTTCTCGCCGTGCTGGCCCTGGGCTGGGCCGCCCGCGCCGGCTGGGACCGCAGCGTGGTGCGGATGGCCGTCGCGATGCTGGTCGGCAATGCGCTGATCTATGTGCCGGGGCTCTTGTGGCTGCACCAGATGACCACCGGTTGGGCGCAAACGCTGGACTGGGGGCTCACGCCCTATCTGATCGGCGATGCGCTGAAGCTCGGTCTGGCGGCGCTGCTGTTTCCGGCCATTTGGCAGCTGGTCAAGCGCGCGTCGCGCTGAGCAGCGCGCTGTCCTGCGCTCTGAGCCAATCCGACGGTCTGTGCGCTGGGTGCCAGGGCTGGCCCGGCGCGCAGGCGCGCCGCGACGCCGGTTCGGCGTCGGCGCATCCTTGCGGATGCGCGGCCAGCCCAGTGCCCGGCGTCACCCGATCTCCCGGAACACCGATGCGAGGCTCTGCTCCAACAGATCGAAGAGCCGGTCGATCTCGGCCGGCGTGATGATGAAGGGCGGGCAGAGCACGATCGCCTGACCCAGGGGCCGGCAGATCAGCCCATTGTCGATGCAGGCCGTCGCGATCCGTTCGGACACCGAGAGCTCGGAGGCGAAGGGCGTTTTGGCGTCCTTGTCCGCAACCGCCTCCAGCGCGCCCATCAGCCCGACGCCGCGCGCCTCGCCGATATGCGGCAGATCGGCCATCGCGCGCAGCCGCTCCTGAAAGAGCGGGGCAACGGCCCGCAGATTGTCGATCAACCCCTCATTCAGGATCACATCGATGGCCTTAAGTGCGACCGCGCAGCCCACCGGGTGGCCCGATGCGGTGAAGCCGTGCACGAACTCGTCGATCTCCGCCGATGCGTCATCCAGGGCCGCCGCAAGCTCCTGGCCCAAAATGATCGCACCCATCGGAAAATACCCGGCCGTCAGGTTCTTTGAGGAGATGATGGCATCGGGCTGAAAGCCGAAGCCCTCGCAGCCCCAGACCGGCCCGGTGCGGCCGAACCCGCAAATCACCTCATCGGAGATGAGCGGAATGCCATGGCGCTTCAACACCGGCTGGATGGCCTGGAAATACCCCTCGGGCGGCACGATCACCCCGCCCGCGCCCATCACAGGCTCGGCCACGAAGCCGGCGATGGTCTCCGGCCCCTCCCGGGCAATCAGCGCCTCCAACTCGGAGGCCAGCCGCGCGCTGTAGGCGCGTTCGCTTTCACCCTCGGCGCCATGGCGCCAGTGATGCGGGCAGGATGTGTGCAGAAATTCCGGCAATGGCAGACCGAACCAGGCATTGTAGGGCTTGCCGGTCATGCTGGCCGAGGCGACCGTGACGCCGTGATAGCCGTTTTCCCGGGTGATGATCTTGCGTTTCTCGGGGCGGCCCATCACCGTGTTGATGAACCACAGCATCTTGACCATCGTGTCATTGGCCTCGGATCCCGAATTGGTCAGGAACACCTTGCCCGTCTCAAAGGGCGAGACCTCGATCAGCTTTTCCGACAACGCCACGGTCTGGTCCGAGAGCCGTCCGAAAAACGCGTGATAGCCGGGAAATCGGTCATACTGGGCC
>JBCDDO010000068.1:0-9735 GCA_039180245.1 Pseudomonadota bacterium
ATCATGGCCGATCTGAAGGAAAGCATGGAGGCGCCACCCTCGGGCATTGGCGGGCACACACATGCGTTGGTCTTTCTTTACGACTGGCCACGCGATCCCAAACGCGGCGAGCGGGGCGCGGGCTGGATCGCCGAGGCCCAGGCCCACCGCGCCTGTCTGCGGGCCGCCGAAACCGCCGTGGTCATCGCCAATTACCTGCGGCTTCTGGGCTGGGATGCCAAGGCCCATACCCAAACCAGCTCGGATGTCTGCCTGAACCGGCTGGCCGTGGCCGCGGGCCTTGCCCACCTCGAGGATGGCGGCCTCGCCGCCCCGTTTCTGGGCGCGCGCTTCGGGCTTGCTGTGGTCACAACCGCGCTTGAGATCGCGCCCGACCGGCCGCTTGCCGACCGTCAGCCCTGGCTGGAGACCAAGGGACCGGCCTGGTGGCTTGGCACGGCCTCGGGCCTGGGCGCGCGCAACCGCGACCCCTTTGCGCGGCGCGATTTCGCCGCCGGGCCGCACCCGTTCGAGACGCTCAAGCGGGTGAAAGATCCCACCACCTATATCGACGAGCCGAACGTGCCGCGGGTGCCAAAGCGCACCGACATGTTCGCGCGCGCGCAATTCGGCGATATGGGCAAGGCCGCGCAGGCCGGGGCAAAGGGCGGGCATTATGCCCGCAAATCAGCGCCCTCGATGGCCCAGCGGCGGATGCTGGGCGCGTTCGTGCTGTTGCAAGACGGCGCCCCTGCGCCCGACTGCATTCCCGTGGAGCCCCAGGAGGCGGCCGATCTGATCAAGGCCAGTGCCTATTTCCTGGGCGTCGATGCGGTGGGGATCAGCCGCTGTCCCGACTGGACCTGGTATTCGCATGACGCGACCGGCGCCGCGATCGATCCGCCGCATGACCAGGCGATCAGCATGATCATCGATCAGGGCTTTGAGACCATGGAGGGCGCCTCGGGCGATGACTGGATCTCGGTGGCCCAGTCGATGCGCGCCTATCTGCGCTTTTCGCTTCTGGGTGGGGTCATCGCCCGCCAGATCCGCAATCTGGGCTACAGTGCCAAGGCCCATACGGTGCTCGATGGCGACGTGCTGCAGCCGCCCCTGCTGCTCTTGTCGGGCCTGGGCGAGGTCAGCCGCATCGGCGAGGTGATCCTCAACCCATTTCTGGGCCCGCGGCTGAAATCGGGTGTGGTGACGACCGATCTGCCCATGGCGCATGACCGCCCGATCGATTTCGGCCTGCAGGCGTTTTGCGCAGCCTGCACGAAATGCGCCCGCGAATGCCCCTCGGGCGCGATCACCGCCGGGCCCAAGCGCATGTTCAACGGCTATGAGATCTGGAAATCCGACAGTCAGCGCTGCGCGACCTACCGGATCACGACCGAAGGCGGGGCGATGTGCGGGCGTTGCATGAAAACCTGCCCCTGGAACCTGGAGGGGCTGTTTGCCGAAGCGCCCTTCCGCTGGGCGGCGATGCATCTGCCCAAGGCCGCCCCGGCCCTGGCCAAGCTCGATGACAGGCTAGGGCGCGGCGGGCTCAACCCGGTCAAGAAATGGTGGTGGGATATCGAGCTGGCCGAGGATGGCGCCTATCGCCCCACCCGGCACCAGGTGAACCGGCGCGGGCTGCAGCGCGAGCTGGCGCTCAAGCATGAGGACCAGATGCTGGCGGTCTATCCCGCGCCGCTGGTCCCGCATCCCTGGCCCTACCCGTTCCCCATGGACCGCGAGGCGGGGATTGCTGCCTATCAGGCGCTGCTGAGCCCCGAGGCCTATCGCGCGAAACTGGCCGCGGGCGAGACCGCGCATCTGCACCGTGTGCCGGATTTTGCCGATGCGCCGGTGCTGCCCTTGATCGTCTCGAAGGTCGAGCCGATGGCCGATGGGGTGACGAAATACGAGTTCTCCGACCCCGAGCAGCGCGATCTGCCGCCCTGGTCGGCCGGCGCGCATCTCGACATCGTCGTGGCGCCCGAATTCCTGCGCCAGTATTCGATGTCGGGCGATCCGGCCAACCGCAAAACCTACCAGATCGGGGTGCTGCGCGAGGATCAGGGGCGCGGCGGCTCGGCGCTTCTGCACCGGATCTTTGGGCAAGGACGGCGCGTCTTCGTTTCGCGCCCCATCAATCATTTCCCGCTTGTCGAGGGGGCGGCGATGAGCCTGCTGATGGGCGGGGGCATCGGCGTGACGCCAATGATCGCCATGGCCCACCGCTTGCACGCGCTCGGGGCCGCGTTCGCGCTGCATTACTCGGTGCCCTCGCGCGCGGCTGCGGGATATCTGGCCGATCTGGCGCAGGCCCCTTGGTCGGACCGGGTGCATCTGCATGTCTCGGCCGAAGGCAGCCGGGCCGACCTCGATGCGATCATGGCCAGCCGCCGCCCCGGGCATCATGTCTATACCTGCGGGCCGGAGCGCTACATGTCGGCGGTCATGGCCGCGGCCGAGCGTGCGGGATACCCCGAAGAGGCCCGGCATCTGGAGTATTTCTCGCTGCCAGAAGAGCCCGATTACGTGAACCACCCCTTCACGCTGCGACTGGCCCGCTCCGGGCGCGAGGTGTCGGTGGGCGCCGAGGAGGCCGCGACCGACGCACTGGCTGCCGCGGGCATCCATGTCGATGTGAAATGCGCCGACGGGCTGTGCGGGGTCTGCCGCTGTGGGCTGGTGTCGGGCGCAGTCGAGCATCGCGATTTTGTGCTGTCGGCGGCCGGGCGGGCGACCAGCCTTATTCTCTGCCGCTCGCGGGCGGCCGAACCCGATGGCGTTTTGGAGATCGATCTTTAGCAAAGGGCGGCATCGCCCGCGTCTTGCCAGCCGCCATCACCTGGAACGGCAAGACCTCCGGTACCTCTCACAACAGGGCAGGCCAACCGGGTCGGCCAGCCCCGTTCTGAACCGGCCCGCTGGGGTCAGCCCCGCTCGGCTGTGTCGATCTCGACGATCCGAACCTCGCCGCGGCCGGCCGAGAGGGCAATGCGGCCATCGCGCAACCGTTCGGCATCGGCGCCGAAGACGCGTCGCCGCCAGCCGATCAGCGCCGGGATCTCCTGCCCCGTCTGCGCGGCGATCAGGTCGAGATCTGCCGATGAGGCGATGAGGCGCGGCGCCACCCCGGCCGCTTCGGCCTTGGCCTTCAGAAGCACCCGCAAAAGATCGCTCAGCGCCGCGTTTCCGGGCTTCGGGGGCGGCGCCTGCGGCGGCACCGGGCGCTTTTCGGGTGGGCAGGCCAGGCCCACCTGCACCGCCTCCAGGATCTCGGCCAGAACGTCCTTCTTGCGCCCCTCTCGTTGCAACAGGCGCGAGCGGCCCAGCTCTTCAAGACTGGCCGGCCGGTTCGACGCGATCTCCAACAGCGCATCATCCTTCAGGATCCGGTTGCGCGGCACGTCACGCGACTGCGCCGCACGCTCGCGCCAGGCCGCCAGCGCCTGCACAACGGCAAGGAATTTCGGCGAGCTGGACCGTGTTTTGAGCCGGCGCCAGGCATCGTCGGGCAACACCTCATAGGTCGCAGGATCGGTCAGAACCGCCATTTCCTCGGTCAACCAGCCGGTGCGTCCGCTGCGCTCCAGCCGATCGGCAAGCCGCTCATAGATCACCCGCAAATGGGTGACATCGGCCATCGCATAGGCTAGCTGCTTGGCGCTGAGCGGGCGGACCGACCAGTCGGTAAAGCGGGCCGATTTGTCGAGCTCGGCCTTGGCGACCTTGCGCACCAGGGATTCGTAGCTGGCCTGATCGCCCAGCCCACAGACCATTGCGGCGACCTGGGTGTCAAAGACCGGGGCCGGCATCACCCCACCCTCATGCCAGAAAATCTCCAGATCCTGCCGCGCGGCGTGGAACACTTTGACCACGCCGGGGTCGCGAAACAGCGCATAGAGCGGCGCCAGATCGATGCCTTCGCTCAGCGGGTCGAGAATGGCCGAGGTTTGTGGGCCGGGCTGGCCCTCGGCATCCAATTCGCCCTCCAGCGCCGGACGCGCGATCTGGACGAGACAGAGCTGGGCGTAGTAGGTCCGCTCCCGCAGGAATTCGGTGTCGATCGTCACATAAGGCGCCTTGGCGCAATCGGAACAGAACTCGGCGAGCGCCTGGGTCGTTGTGATGATCTGCATCGGGCTCCTTGGGTTTCGGTCCGCACAGGTTATGCATGGGCCAGCGCGCGGGTGCAAGGAGCGCCCGGGTCGCGGCGCCGGGGAGGACGAGGCGATGCGCACGGTGTTGGTTGCGAACCGAAAGGGCGGGTGCGGCAAGACGGTCACGGCCATCACGCTGGCCGGGGCCTTGGCTGCGACCGGCGCGCGGGTGGCACTGGCCGATGCGGACCGCCAGAAATCGGCCTTGCGCTGGCTCAAACGGCGCCCTGCCGCGTCGCGCCCGATCGAGCCGTTGGATTGGACCAAGAAGGGCGCCTTCGGCACCGCTCCCAAGAAAACCGACTGGCTGGTGATCGACGCACCTGGCGCGGTGAGCAGCGAGGCTGCCCAGACGCTGATCGCCGAGGCCCGCGCGGTGATCGTGCCTGTGCAGCCATCGGTCTTTGACGAAGACAGCACCGGGCGGTTTCTGCGCGATATCGACGCAATCAAGCGGGTGCGCAAAGGCAAGACCGCCATCCATCTTCTGGCAAACCGCGTGCGCAGCGGCGCGCGGGCCGAGGCGGCATTGGCAAGCTTTTTTGCCCGGCTGGGCGCCGCACCTGTGGCCTGGATCGCCGAGCGCGCGGCCTATGCGACCCTGGCCGAGGCCGGACTTTCCATCTTCGATGTCGCGCGCAAACCCGAACGGGCGTTGCAGGCGCAATGGCAACCGCTTCTCGACCGGCTTGGCGACGGCTAGGGTCAACGCATGGCACAGAACATGACGGCGAAAGAGATCATCTCGGCCCTGGCGCTGGAACCGCATCCGGAAGGGGGCTGGTTTCGCGAAACCTGGCGCGGCGGCGCGGGGCCTGCCGGCCGTGCCGCAGGAACCGCGATCTTTTTCCTGCTCGAGGCTGGGCAGCGCTCGCATTGGCACCGGGTCGATGCAACCGAGATTTGGCATTTTTATGCCGGCCAACCGCTGTCGCTGTCGATTTTTGAGGCCGCGCGCGACAGCGCTGACCCGGCGGACGCAGCGCCGCGCGGCGTGACCGCGCATGTGCTGGGCCCCGATCTTGCCGCCGGTCAAAGCCCGCAGATCATCGTGCCGGCGGATGCCTGGCAGTCCGCCGAGGCGCAAGGCGGGTGGAGCCTGGTCGGCTGCACGGTGTCGCCGGGCTTCGAGTTTGCCGGCTTCACGCTGGCCGCGCCCGGATGGCGTCCCGGAGCCGGCGCATGACCCGCTCGCCGCAGCTCTACCTCGTCCTCCCGCCGCGGACAGGTGCCGATGCGGCCGCCTATCTGGCCCGCCAAATCGCGCGTCACCCGCCGGCCTGCGTGCGCCTGGGAACGGCGGGGCTTGGTGAGGATGAGATCCGCAAACAGGCCGACGCGGTGCGCGAGATTGCCCATCGCGCCGAGATTGCCGTGGTCATCGAAAGCCATTTCCGCCTCGTACGGCCGCTCGGCCTTGACGGCGTGCATCTCACCGACGGGCATCGCAACATTCGCGCCGCGCGCAAGGAATTGGGCGCGGATGCCATCATTGGCACGTTTTGCGGCGCTTCCCGGCACATTGCGATGACCGCCGCCGAAATGGGCGCCGATTATGTCGCCATCGGCCCCTTCACCGCCGGCGGGCTGGGCGATGGTGCGACCGCTGACCCGGCGCTTGCCGCCTGGTGGTCGGAGATGATCGAGACCCCGCTTGTGGTCGAGGGCGGGCTCAGCACGCGCCTGGCGGCCAGCCTGGCAAACGCCGCTGATTTTATCGCCATGGGCGCTGAATTGTGGGGTGCCGAGATTTTGGGTGCCGAGCCCCAAAGCCCCGAGGATCACACTCTCAAGCGACTGAATGCCGAAACAGCTGCCTGGCTCTCCTATGCCGGGCTCTTTGACAACACCCCCGATGAGGAGGATGTGCAGTGACTGACATGCAAACGCTTCGCAATTTGATCGAAGCCTGGGTCGTTTGGCGCGATGCCGGACTGTGGGAGCGGTTTCGCACCGTCTGGCACGATGACGGGCGGATGATGGCGACCTGGACGCAGGGCAGCGCCGATGAGTTCATCGCGATGAACAAGGCGGGCTGGGCCAAGGGTGTCCGCATTCTGCACTTTCTGGGCGGCAGCACGATCGAGATCGCGGGCGATCGTGCCCTTTCCCAGACCAAGATGACCATCAGCCAACGCGCTGCGGTCCATGATGTCTCGGTCGATGTCGTGTGCACGGGACGATTTTATGATTTTTGGGCGAGGCGGGGCGGGCAATGGGGCCTGTGCCTGCGCCAGCCGATCTACGAAAAGGATCGGATGGATCCGGTCGATCCGTCTGCCGCCTTAAAGCTGGACCCGGCGTTGCTGGCACGGTTTCCCGAGGGTTATCGACATCTGGCCTATCTGCAAAGCCAGATCGGGTATGAGGTGGAGCCCGACATGCCCGGGATCGACGGGCCCAAGGTCACCGCACTTTACGCGCAGGGCGATGCCTGGCTTGCCGGCGAGACCGTCGACTGGCAAGGCCACAGCTGGCGCTGAGGCATGCAGGGGCCTTGCAGGGCCAACGCGACACCGGCGCCCACAGGGTCTGGCAGGGCGCAACGGCTTGCCGTGCCCTTGGGCTTCAGTGGCCGTCGAATGTGATCAGAGAGGTGACCTCGACGCCCAGCGCTTCGAGCCGGGCGCGACCGCCCAGCTCTGGCAGCTCGATCACAAAGCCACAGCCCGCGATGCTGCCGCCCAGACGTTCGATCAGCTTGATACCAGCCTCGGCCGTGCCGCCGGTTGCCAGAAGATCGTCAACGAGAAACACCTCCTCGCCCGCCTCGATGGCATCTTCGTGAAGCTCGACCGTCTCCTGCCCGTATTCGAGCTGATAATCTTCCGAGATGGTGTCCCAGGGCAGCTTGCCCTTTTTGCGGATCGGCACGAACCCGACGCCAAGCTGATGGGCAATCGCCCCGCCCAGAATGAAGCCCCGCGCCTCGAGCCCCGCCACCCGGTCGATCTTGAGCCCGGCAAACGGGTGCAGCAGCAGGTCGATTGCCATGCGAAAGCCGCGCGCATCGCCAAAAAGCGTGGTGACGTCGCGAAAGAGGATGCCGGGCTTGGGAAAGTCCGGGATCGTGCGGATCGTGTCCTTGAGATCGAGGCGTGGCTTCATTGGCTCCCCCTTGGGCGTCCGGTCACTAAAACCGCAGCCCAGAGTGGGGAGCAAGTGCTGATCGCAGCGTCAGTCGCGCGTGCTGTTGCGCCGGCCGCTGAACAGGCCCAGGGTGTAAAGCGCCTTGGGCAGGTAGGACAGATGGCCCGAGCGCCAGCCCAGCTGGCGGTCGACGGGCAGAAGAAGGCTTGCGATGTAGCAGTGCATAATTTCCAACTCCAACGCTGACCGAAACCAAAGAGGCGTGATGCGCACCGACCGTCGGACCGCTCAGCCCCGGTTGACCCCCTCACGCCCTGCTGTCAGCATTGGCGAGCGCGGTGTCGTCAACCGCTGTGCAATGTATATACATTGCCTCACTTTGCAAGGCCTTGAGAATGCCCGACAAAAAAAAACAGAAAAAAAAGACGAAAGACGGGCAGCTCGTCATTCGCATCGACAAGGCCGACCGCGACGCTTTTGTGGAGATGTGCGAAGAGCTCGACACCTCGGCCGCGCGCGAGATACGCCGCTTTATCCGCCAGTTTATGGAAGAACGCGCAGCACTTGACAGCCAGCGCGAGGAGTAGCGCCACGCCGTCGCGGCGCCAGTTCGAAGACAGCTTTTGCTGAATGAGTGACACCCGAGAGGGGCACCCACGGGTCAAGGCCGCGGGATTGGCCGCCAAACCGGGCGCTCCGCTTATTTTGGCGATGTCGGTGAGGCCGGGCCGGTAGCGCGCGTCCCCTAAAGCACCCGTCCTGCGATGGATTTGAGCCGCGCGACCATTGCCGGGTCGCGCTTTTCGGGTGCGGTGATCAGCGCATATTCCAACGCCCGATCGCAGCCGGCCGGACAGGGCGCGCGCACCGCATCGGTCAGCCCGGCAAAGGCGTGCAGCAACCGGCGGGCCTTTTCGGCATTGCCCGACAGGGTCGCCACGATCGAGGTGATGTCGACCTCGCCATGATCGGGATGCCAGCTGTCATAATCGGTGACCATGGCGATGGTCGCGTAGCAGATCTCGGCCTCGCGGGCGAGCTTGGCCTCGGGCATGTTGGTCATGCCGATCACGTCGCAACCCCACACCTCGCGGTAGAGCCGGCTTTCGGCCATGGTCGAAAACTGCGGACCCTCCATGGCCAGATAGGTGCCACCGCGATGGGCGGTGATGCCTTCGGATTTCGCCGCCGCCTCGGCCACGTCGCCAAGGCGCGGGCAGACCGGCTCGGCCACCGAGACATGGGCCACGAGCCCCTCGCCAAAAAAGCTCTTCTCGCGCGCGAATGTGCGGTCGATGAACTGGTCAACGATGACGAAATCGCCCGGCGCCATCTCTTCGCGAAACGACCCGCAGGCCGAAACCGACAAGATGTCGGTTACGCCGGCGATTTTCAGCGCAGCGATGTTGGCGCGATAGTTGATCGAGCTCGGTGCATGCGGATGGCCGCGGCCATGGCGCGGCAGAAACGCCATGGGCAGCCCTTCGAGCTGGCCGAACAAGATCGCGTCGGAGGGGGCGCCCCAGGGGGTGTCGATCTCGCGCCATTGCGCGTTCTCCAGGCCGTCAATGTCATAGATGCCCGAGCCGCCGATCACGCCGATCATGGTCATGGCTGCCTCCCTGCCGTTTCGGCATCCTTCGTGACGGGGTTCGCGCGGCCGGTCAAGCGAGCCTCTCGGCAGGGCTTGAATGGCGGGCCGATGCCGGTTGCACGGGCGGGGCCTCCGGCGCATCGGCCGCGCGGCCGCCCAGCAAAAGCGCCAGGCCCAAGAGCAGCACAAGCAGCAGTGCCAGCGCCAGCGGCAGGCGCGACAGCCACAGGTCGCGGCCGGTCAGCCGGCGTCCGGCGATCCAGACGGCCACGGCCAGCACCGCCGCAAGCGCCTGCCAGACCAGAAACCCCAAGCCCAGGCCGATGGCACCGGCCAGGCTCGACCCGCTGCGCCAGCCGAGCGCCAGATAAATCAGCGACCACACCCAGAGCGCGGCCCAAGCGCCGAACAGGATCCCGACGCCGCGCCGCCGCGCCGGCGACCCATTGGCCTTAGTCATCCGGTCGGGCAAGGGAAAACACCTCCCGAACCACAGTATAGTCGCGGTAGCCCAGCCGGGAGAGCGGGTTATAGGCAAGCACATCGAAAATGCCGTCGCGCAGGCAATCGTCGCGAAGATGAATGCCCGTCACCTCGCCGATGATCAGGAAGTTGCTGTCCCCGGCCAGCTTCACAACCTGGTTGAGCCGGCATTCCAGGGCCGCCGGCGCAGTGGCCACCCGCGCGCAGGGGATCGTGTCGCACTCGACCCGCTCGATCCCGGCAAGGGCGAACTCATCGGTGCCGCGCGGCGCGGCGGTGGAGGTCTTGTTCATGTCGTCGCGCGCCGCGAACTCCACGATGTTGACGCAAAACGCGCCGGTGTCGCGGACATTCGCGGCGCTGTCTTTGGTGTCGCCGCGGTCGGGCTTGTCGCCGGTTGACGCGAACATGACCTGCGGCGGCACATAGGCC
>JBCDDO010000069.1:0-9660 GCA_039180245.1 Pseudomonadota bacterium
CTCTTTGCCTGCGTGGCCGCCAATGAGGCCGAAAAGGTCGCGCCTGGAGCCACATTGAACGATGTGCAGATGATGGGCGCGTCGGGACGCGTCTTTATGTCTGGCACACCGGATCAGATGAAGACGGCGCGCGACTGCATCACTGAGTTACTGAAAGGAGTTAAAGGCCGCCCCGCGTGACTGGGGTGCATTGATAATTGGAGCGCCGAAAAGAGCGCCCTTAAGACAGAGACTGACAAGGAGGTATTTGACATGACAAACAGTCTTTCACGCCGCCATTTCATGGGGACAAGCGCGGCCGCCGCCGGGCTGGCAGCGGCCGGCCCGCTGAGCCCCGCTTTCGCGGCGAGCAACGACCGAATGAACATCCTGTGTTGGGAAGGTTACAATTCCGATGAGGTGTTGGGCCCATTCCGCGAGATGAACCCCGATGCAACAGTTCGGGCCGAAAGCGGCACATCCGACCCCGACATGATCAACAAGCTTCGGGCTGGCGAAACCTCGGTTTGGGATTTAATCAACGTCAACCAGCCGTGGGCACGTGATCAGCTTTATCCCGAGAATTTGGGTGCCCCCGGCCTCGACCAGCAGACCACGTGCCAGGCCGGTCACGCTATGATCAAAGCGCGGCGTGTCAGCCGACACGGTTTCGATCGCCCCAGCCGCATCAAGCCGGGTTGCAGTGCCGGTTCTGGAAAAGCTGTGCAGAGACGCAAAGCTTGCGCTTGCCCCACCTGATCCGGCGTAGATCTGTGCGGCATAATCCGCAAAGAGGTCGGCCTCGGTGACGTCGATCTGGGCGTTGCGCTGTGCTGTGCCCAAAGGGTTCGACGCCTCGACCGTGACGGTCAAACTGGCAGACCCCCCGTTGGGCGTGCCGCTCAAGATGCCGCTTGCGGACAGGGTCAGGCCTGCCGGCAGCGGGGACGATGCGGCCGCAAGAGCAAATGCAAGATCGGTGCCCGAAAACTCGGCGCTCAGATCGATCGACGCGATCGGCATGTTTCGCGCAAAGACGAACTGCCAGCTGCCCGTCGCGGCCACTGGTGCGACATGGGCGATCAGCGTCGCGGAATAAGCCGTGATGCTGCCGCCCACATCGATCGCGGTGATCCGCAAGCGCAGTGGACGACCGGCATCGGCCTGGGTCGTGACATAGGGCGCCACGGTTGAACCCACACCGGACGCGCCGGCAATGTCGAGCCCGTCGCGTTGCCAGGCCCATGCAAATCCAAGTCCCGGCCCGGCCTGCCAAACACCGGTGGTCCCCGAAATCTGAGTCCCCACCTCGCCGCTGCCGGAAATCGCGGGCGGTGACAGCAGGAACGGCGGTGGAAGGGCTGAGCCGACCGCAATGGCCGTGCTCAGGGTTGTCGTGTCCAGCCCAAGACCCAGCATGGTCTCACCAGACGGCGACGATGTCCGCGGCGGTCGTCCCGGTGGCGTGGACGCGCGCGATGCGGCCGGGCATGTAGCCTGCGGGGTGATTGCGGAAGGTCACGATGGTGCCGCCCACGGTGGTCACGCGGATATCGCCGGCAATGCCGATAAAGATGCTGCGCGTGACATAGGGAAGATCGACGGAATCATCCGGGATCACGGGGTCGCAATGGTTGAAGGGCGAGGTCAGGCTCGACACCTGATTGGCAAAATTATCTTTCATCAAAAATCTCCGATGCTCAACCAGCCGGGTGAAAGACCCCGGTCCTCCGCGGCGCCACTTCTAGTCGCGCCGGGCCTGGCGTTGCGCATCGGAGGCTGTCTGCGCCCGCTGCCCCGTCTGCGCCCGCTGCCTGCCTGGGTCAGCGCGCCCGGTCGAGCAGGATCTGCGCGGCGGCGGGGTCGATCCGCCCTTCATAGATGGCCCGCCCGGAAATCACCCCATCCAACGCCGCACCGCTGTTGGCCAGCGCCTCCAGATCGGCCATCGACGCCACGCCGCCCGAGGCGATGACCGGGATGTCGACCGCCTTTGCCAGTGCGACGGTGCTGGCCAGGTTGGGGCCTTCCAACGCCCCATCCCGGTCGATATCGGTGAAGATGATTGCGGCCACCCCGGCATCTTCGAAACGGCGCGCAAGCTCGGTTGCGTCAAGCGCGGTGGTCTCGGCCCAGCCCTCCACCGCAACCCGGCCGCCGCGCGCGTCGATGCCGACCGCCACCTTGCCTGGATGCGCCCGGGCGGCGGCGCGCACCAGGGCCGGGTCGCGCACTGCCGCCGTGCCCAGGATCACCCGCGCGACGCCAAGCGCCAGCCACCGCTCGATCGTCGCAAGGCTGCGGATGCCGCCGCCGAGCTGTACGGGAATTCCGACCGATGACAGGATTGCCGTCACCGCCTGTGCATTGGCGGGGCGCCCGGCAAATGCGCCGTCGAGATCAACGACATGCAGCCAGCGGCAGCCGGCTTCGGCAAAAGCGCGCGCCTGGCTGCCTGGATCGGTGTTGAAAACCGTCGCATCTTCCATCCGCCCGCGCAGCAGGCGCACGCAGGCTCCGTCCTTCAGGTCGATTGCGGGATAAAAGATCAACGGCCCGCCCCCAGCGCGTCAGATTGATGCGCGCTGAGTGGTAGTGCGGTGGCCAAAAAAGGTAAAGGCCGCGCGCTTGACAGCTGAAGGCCTGCCCCCCCCAATGCGTGGCGAACAAGGGAGATCCAAATGAAAGTTTTTGCTGCTGTTCTGGCCCTGGCGCTTCCGGGCGCGGCGCTGGCAGATCCCACCGGTCTGTGGGCCACCGAGGCCAATGATCAGGGCAGTTATCTGGAGATTCGCATCTCTCAATGCTCCGGCAATCCGGCGCTGCTCTGCGGCACGATCGAAACGGCCCGCACAGCCGATGGCGCGGACCCGAACTATGCGCATCTCGGCCGGGTGATGATCCAGGACATGGCCGAGGACGGTGCCAATAAATGGGATGACGGCACAATTTGGGCGCCCGATGAGGATGAGACCTACAGCTCGAAGATGGCTCTGTCCGGCAATGTGCTGACCATTTCGGGATGTGTGATGGGCGGGCTGATCTGCCGCGACCAGGACTGGCGCCGGCTCGAGTAAACCGCAACGCCCGGGCGCGGGCGCCCTGGTATCACGGCGCCCAGCGCAAGAAATTCGCGATCAGCCGCAATCCGGTGGTCTGGCTTTTTTCCGGGTGAAACTGGGTGCCGACCATATTGGCACGGCCGACCGCCGCGGTGACCAGCCCGCCATAGGCCGAATGCGCCAGGCGGTGCGCGGGCTCACGCGGCACCAGATGGTAGGAATGCACGAAATATGCATGGTCGCCCGGCTCGGTTCCCGCAAACACCGGGTGACTGCTGTCGACCATCAGCTCGTTCCATCCCATATGCGGGATCTTCAGCGCGGGGTCGTTGGGCGCGAGTTCGACCACCTCGCCCGGGATCCATCCAAACCCGTCATGATCGCCATGCTCGCGGCCAATGCTTGCCATAAGCTGCATGCCCACGCAGATGCCAAGGAACGGCACCCCCGCGGCAACGCGGGTCTCAAGCGCCTCCCACATCCCGTCAATGGCCCGAATGCCGGCGCGGCAAGCGCCGAATGCCCCCACCCCGGGCAGCACGATCCGGTCGGCCTTTGCCACCTGGTCGGGATCGGCGGTTACGTTGATTTTGCCCGCTCCGGTTTCTTCGGCCATTCGGGCAAAGCTCTTTTCGGCCGAACGCAGATTGCCCGAGCCATAGTCGATGATGACCGTGCTCACAAAACCCCCTTTGTCGACGGCAAGGCGCCGGCCTGACGTGGATCGGGCTCCACCGCCTCGCGCAGCGCCCGTGCCACGGCCTTGAAGCAGGCTTCGGCAATGTGGTGGGCGTTCACGCCAGAGAGCAGACTGACATGCAGCGTGATGCCCGCATGGGTGGCAAGTGCCTGGAAAAACTCGCGCACAAGCTCAGTGTCGAACCCGCCGATCTTTGCGGCCGGAAACGGCACATCCCAGACCAGGAACGGCCGGCTCGACAGATCGAGCGCGGCGCGCACCAGCGTGTCGTCCATCGGCAAAAGGCAGGCGCCATAGCGGCGGATGCCGCGCTTGTCGCCCAATGCACGGGTCAGCGCCTGGCCCAGCGTGATGCCGCAATCTTCCACTGTGTGATGGTCGTCGATATGCGTGTCGCCCTTGGCATCGATCTCCATATCAATCAGCGAGTGCCGCGCCAATTGGTCGAGCATGTGGTCAAAGAACCCGACCCCGGTGGCCATTTTATGCTGCCCGGTTCCGTCCAGCAGCAACGTCACACGGATTTCTGTCTCCGCGGTCTGGCGTGCAATCTCGGCGCGGCGCATTGCGGTTCCTTCATCGGCAGGGCGCTGGCGGCAGCCCGTCAAACCGCCTATATGGCGCCAATGGCAGGAGAGCAAGAATGAGCGGCTGGCACGGAACCACCATCCTGGCGGTGCGCAAGGGCGGGCAGGTGGCCGTGGCCGGCGATGGCCAGGTCACGCTGGGCCAGACCGTGATCAAGGGCGGCGCGCGCAAGGTGCGACGGCTTGCACCGGGCGGGCATGAGGTGCTGTGCGGCTTTGCCGGGTCCACGGCCGATGCATTCACGCTGCTGGAGCGGCTGGAGGCGAAGCTGGAGGCCAATCCGGGCCAGATTTTGCGCGCCTGTGTGGATCTGGCCAAGGATTGGCGCACCGACAAATATCTGCGCAATCTCGAGGCGATGCTCATCGTGACCGATGGCAGGACGCTGCTGGTGGTGACCGGGTCCGGCGATGTGTTGGAGCCCGAGCACGGCATTGCGGCCATCGGATCGGGTGGCATGTATGCCCTGGCGGCTGCCCGCGGTCTGTCTGAGACCGAGCGCAGCGCCGAAGAAGTTGCACGCGACGCAATGGCCATCGCCGCCGAGATCTGCGTCTACACCAACGGGAACCTGACCGTGGAGGTCATTGGAAAATGACCGACATCACCAAGCAGGATCTGGTTGCGGCCGTGGAAACCGGTATCTTGAACGCCGATCAGGCTGGTAAAATTGAAGCGCTGGCCCAGAGTCGAGCCGGGCTGCGAAAAAATATCGACGATGAACCGTTTGAGTTCTTTAACGGGTTCTCACAGATTTTCATGACCCTTGGGATCGTTCTTTTCTTCGGGGGCGCATTGTTCGTGGGTCCGATCGGATCTTCTGTTATGTTCAACTTTATTTTGATCGGCATCGCCTTCGTTTTGGCAGAATTCATTGTGCGCGAACGTCGCATGCAGCTTCCAGGAATCGCACTCGGGTGTGTCCTTGCCGCCTTCGCCCTGCGCAGCGACACCCTATACTTGGTTCATGTCTCTGTGCCGCCGTTGATTGCTGCCTTGTTGCTCATGGTGTTTTACCTGCGCCACCACGTGCCGGCGGCCTTGTTTGGGTTCGGAGCGCTGATCCTCATCGCCCTGCTGCTCCCGTTCCTGGAGAATACCGACCCGATCCAGCGCGACGTTTGGGCGGTTTTCGACCTTGGGCGCAACAGCGAAACGGCGCTGATCACCCTGGCTGTGGGCCTGGTCGCCTTCACCGCGGCAATGTGGTTCGATCTGCGCGATCCGCATCGGGTCAGCCGCCTGTCGGCTTGCGGCTTCTGGCTGCATCTGCTGGCCGCGCCGACCATTGTCAACACACTCGCCTTTACCGCCTATGAGCTTGGCGGCGTTGCCGGCTATGCGCTGCTGACCATCGCGATCCTCTTCTTTGTCGTGGTTGCGCTGGTCATTGATCGACGCTCGTTTCTCACCGCAGCGCTTGCCTATCTGGGGCTGGTTCTGGCGATGCTGCTCGACCAGCTCGGCGGCATAAGCACAGCGCTGGTCATCTGTCTTTTGGGCATGCTTGTCATCGGTGTTGCGGCCGGCTGGCGCTGGATGCGCGCGGGTCTGCTGGCCCGGCTTCGTTGGCTTCCCTGGTATGACAGGCTGCCGCCTGTGGAGATCCGTGCATGACCGATCTGACCCCCCGCGAGATTGTCCATGAGCTCAACCGCTTCATCGTTGGGCAGGAGGAGGCCAAACGTGCCGTCGCCGTTGCGTTAAGAAATCGTTGGCGCCGCCAGCAGCTGAGCGAGGACATGCGCGAGGAGGTATATCCTAAGAATATCTTAATGATCGGCCCCACAGGCGTTGGCAAAACCGAGATCTCGCGCCGCCTGGCCCGCCTCGCCAAAGCGCCGTTTCTTAAGGTTGAGGCAACCAAGTTTACCGAAGTCGGCTATGTCGGGCGCGATGTCGAGCAGATCATCCGCGATCTTGTCGAGGCCGCGATCGTGATGACCCGCGAGGCCAAACGCGCCGAGGTCTCGGCCGCCGCCCATGCCGCCGCCGAGGCACGGGTGCTGGCCGCGCTGACCGGCGAGGATGCCCGCGAGGCCACGCGCGACATGTTCCGGCGCAAGCTGCGGGCCGGCGAGCTCGATGACAAGGAGATCGAGCTCGACCTTGCCGACAGCTCCAACCCCCTGGGAATGCTCGATATTCCCGGCCAGCCCGGCGCCCAGATGGGGATGATGAACATCGGCGAGATCTTCGGCAAGGCGCTGGGCGGGCGCACCAAGCGCCGGCGCATGAGGGTGGCGGAATCCTATGAATTGCTGATCGCCGAGGAGGCCGACAAGCTTCTGGATCAGGAAACCGTGACCCGCGAGGCGGTTGCGGCCGTGGAACGCGCCGGCATCGTGTTCCTCGACGAGATCGACAAGGTCTGCGCCCGGGCCGAGACCCGCGGCGCCGATGTCAGCCGCGAGGGCGTGCAGCGCGACCTGCTGCCTCTGATCGAGGGCACGACGGTGTCGACCAAGCATGGCCCGGTCAAAACCGACCATGTGCTCTTCATAGCCTCGGGCGCCTTTCACATCGCCAAACCCTCGGATTTGCTGCCAGAATTGCAGGGCCGCCTGCCGATCAGGGTTGAGCTGACGGCGCTGAGCGAGGCCGATTTCATCGCCATCCTAACCGACACGGACAATTCGCTGACCAAGCAATATGCCGCGCTGATGGGCACCGAGGGCATTGAGGTCACCTTCACCGAAGACGGCATCGCGGCGCTCGCCCGGATCGCCGCCGAGGTCAACCGCGCGGTCGAAAACATTGGCGCGCGCCGCCTGCAAACGGTGCTTGAGCGGGTCTTTGAAGAGCTGTCTTTTGCCGCCCCCGACCGCTCCGGCGACACGGTCACAATCGACAATGCCTATGTCGAAGCCCGGCTCGGGGATCTGGCCCGCAACACCGATCTGGGCCGTTATATTCTCTAAAAAATCAAACGGTTACGCGCCAATCCCGCCATCTTCTTCTTGGCAAAAATACTCCCGCCGGAGGCGTCCTGACCCCACCGCCGCGCTGGCTTCGCCGATCCAGGCGTCACCGCCCCCGGCCTCAAAACCCCTGACCTCACTGCCCCATGCGGCCGGCGACACGGCCGCGCGCCTCGGCCGCCTCCAGGGCCTTGGTGAG
The DNA here is from genome assembly GCA_039180245.1 of Pseudomonadota bacterium. GTDB lineage: Bacteria > Pseudomonadota > Alphaproteobacteria > Rhodobacterales > Rhodobacteraceae > J013. The sequence goes on from JBCDDO010000069.1 coordinate 7,450, forward strand.
GGCGCGGTCCTTGGCGACCTCCTCATCGAGCAGCCGAAAGCGGATCGCGACAAGCTCGGGATGATGCGCGTTGATGCGAAAGCGCCCATGCCCGGCCTTCACCGCAAAGCCCTGTTCGACCAGCCGCGCCATGGCGCCCGAGGCATAGCCGCTGGGCAGATTGTTGAACCCGGTCTTTTCCAAAAACTCCGTCAGATCAACAACTTTGACATGGGTTTCGCCATGGTGCCCCAGCGCGGCCAGCCGCTCCAAAATGGCGGCCTGGCGGCTGTCGGGGCGACGCCCACGGGCCGGGCGCATCACCTCGGCAAGGGTGCGCAACCGCCGCCCCAGCGCACCGCGTGCGGTCTCGGGCAGCGCCTGGGCGGCCGCCTCCACCGCGATGATCAGCTTGCGCCGCCGCCCTTCGACCAGGGCAAGCTGTTGGCGCAGGTTTGAAATTTCGGCCGATGCGGCCTCAGCCTCGGAAATCAGCGCATCCACCGCATCGGTGAGCGCGGGCGAGTTTATGCTCATGAAATTGCTCCCGCCGGTGATACATGCGCCCCGAATGAGGCGGACGAATTGCGCAAGCACCCGGCAGATAGCAGGATCGCAGCAAGCGATTTGAATTGCGTTAATCTAAGGAAAGTCGCCCGCGACTTTTTTGCCGGTGCCGCGGGCTTTTAAGGATCGCCCGATGGCCGGGTCAGCGGCGCAGGACCGACGGGCCGGCATATTGCGCCGCGGTGCCCAGATCCTCTTCGATGCGGATGAGCTGGTTGTATTTGGCCAGCCGGTCGGAGCGCGAGAGCGAGCCGGTTTTGATCTGCCCGCAATTCGTCGCCACGGCCAGATCGGCGATGGTGGCATCCTCGGTTTCGCCCGAGCGGTGCGACATCACCGCCGTATAGGCCGCCCGGTGCGCCATATCGACGGCCGCCAGGGTCTCGCTCAGCGAGCCGATCTGGTTGACCTTGATCAGGATCGAATTGGCGGTGCCGGTTTCGATGCCGTGGATCAGCCGTTCGGTGTTGGTCACGAAGAGATCGTCGCCCACAAGCTGCACCTTGTCGCCGATCAGATCGGTGAGGGTTTTCCAGCCCGCCCAATCATCCTCGGCCATGCCATCCTCGATCGACAGGATCGGATAGTCAGCGCAGAGCTTGGCCAGGAACGCGGCCATGCCGGCCGCGTCGAGCCGTTGCCCCTCGCCGGCCATGTCATAGACGCCGTCCTTATAGAACTCGGTGGCCGCGCAATCGAGCGCCAGCCAGATGTCCTCGCCCGGCCGGTAGCCGGCCTTTTCGATCGCGCGCATGATGAAGTCGAGCGCCTCGGCGGCCGAGGAGAGGTTGGGCGCGAACCCGCCCTCATCGCCGATGCCGGTGTTGTGGCCGGCCGCCAGAAGCTCTTTCTTGAGGATGTGGAAGATCTCCGCGCCCATCCGAACCGCATCGGCCATGCTGGGGGCTGCGACCGGCATGATCATGAATTCCTGGATGTCGATGGGGTTGTCGGCATGCTCGCCGCCATTGACGATGTTCATCATCGGGACCGGCAGGGTGCGGGCATTGGTGCCGCCGACATAGCGGTAGAGCGGCAGGCCGGTCGCGGTGGCCGCGGCCTTTGCAACGGCGAGCGAGACGCCCAGGATCGCGTTGGCGCCCAGCCGGCTTTTGTTGGGGCTGCCATCGAGCCCGATGAGGAGCTGGTCGAGATCGGTCTGGCGGGTCGCGTCCTGGCCGATCAGCGCCTCGGCGATCTCGCCATTGACCGCGGTGACGGCGCGGCGAACGCCCTTGCCAAGAAACCGCGCCGGGTCGGCATCGCGCAGCTCCACCGCCTCATGCGCCCCGGTCGAGGCGCCCGAGGGCACGGCCGCGCGGCCCATCGCGCCATCCTCCAGGATCACGTCGACCTCGACGGTGGGGTTGCCGCGGCTGTCAAGGATCTCGCGGGCGGTGACATCGACGATGGCGGTCATGGCGGGTCTCCTGAATGGCGGCCGGGTCGGGCCGTGCCTACACCGGTCGCGCGCGCCGGTAAAGAAGCGGCGCCCGGTGCGACGGAGATCGCTGCCGCGGGGGCGCCCAGCGTGGTGGTGCCCAGCGTGATGGCGCCCAGCGTGGTGGTGCCTTGTGAGGTGGCGCCCTGTGTGGTGGCGCCCAGCGTGGTGGCGCCCAGCGTGGTGGTGCCTTGTGAGGTGGCGCCCTGTGTGGTGGCGCCCAG
>JBCDDO010000070.1:0-9636 GCA_039180245.1 Pseudomonadota bacterium
CGACGACAAGTTCCACCATGAGGTGACGGTCAATCTGCTGCATGAGCGGGTCACCAAGCGGCTGTCGCGCGCGGGCCATCCCGACAGCCTGCGGTTGAAAGCGGGGCTTGCCGCGATCCGCTACCATCTCGACTATATCGATTGGCTGGCCGATCACCGGCGCTGGCTGGGCGGTGAGCGGATGAGCCTGGCCGATCTGGCCGCCGCAGCACAGCTCTCCTGTCTTGACTATATCGGCGATATCGACTGGGCGCGCGTGCCCAACGCCACGATCTGGTATGCGCGGATCAAATCCCGCCCGGCTTTTCGCCCGCTTTTGGCCGACAGCCTGCCTGGCTTCCGCCCGCCCGAGCATTACACAGATCTGGACTTCTGAGCGTGCCGGGCAAGGGGTCGGCGCCGCGATCAGCGACCGAGGCGGATGCGCCCATCACAGCGGGCGCGGTGAAGGCCGAGGCGGCGGCGCTGGGATTTGCCGGCTGCGGGATCTGCCGGCCCGATGCCATTCCCCAGGCGCAGGCGCGGCTGCGGGCGTTCTTGGCCGATGGGCATCACGGCCAGATGGGCTGGATGGCCGACCGGGCGGACTGGCGCGGCGATCCCACCGCTTTGTGGCCCGCGGCGCGCTCGGTGATCATGCTGGCCGACAGCTATGCGCCGCAGCATGATCCCCTGGCGGCACTGGCGGCGCGCGATCGGGCGGCAATCTCGGTCTATGCCCAGCGCCGCGATTATCATGATGTGGTCAAAAAACGGCTCAAACGGCTGGGCCGCTGGCTGATCGCGCGGGCCGGCGGCGACATCAAGGTTTTTGTCGACACAGCCCCGGTCATGGAAAAACCGCTGGCCGAGGCGGCCGGTCTGGGCTGGATCGGCAAGCACACCAATCTTTTGGGCCGCGATCTGGGCAATTGGGTGGTTTTGGGGGCGGTCTTCACGACGCTCGACCTGGCGCCCGATGCGCCGGCAGCACCGCATTGCGGCGGCTGTCGGCGCTGCCTCGACATCTGCCCGACAGCGGCGTTTCCCGCGCCCTTCCGGCTCGATGCCCGCCGCTGCATCTCCTATCTGACGATCGAGCATCGCGGGCCTGTGGCGGAAGAGATGCGCCCGCTTTTGGGCAATCGGATCTTTGGCTGCGACGATTGCCTGGCGGTCTGTCCCTGGAACAAGTTCAGCCGCTTGGCGCATGCAGGCTATGCCGAGCGGGGCGAGCTGCGCAGCCCAGCATTGGCCGAGCTTGCCGGGCTGGACGATGCCGGGTTTCGGGCGCGCTTTGCCGGCACCCCGGTCAAACGCATCGGCCTCAGCCGGTTCCTGCGCAATGTGCTTTACGCCATCGGCAATTCAGGCCTGCCTAGGCTGGCCGGCGCCGCAGCCCCACATGCGCAGAGCCCCGACCCGACACTGGCCGATGCGGCGGGTTGGGCGTTGGACCGGTTGCGCGCTGGATCCTCGGGCGGAACGCCGGTCGAGCCGGGCCCAAACGCGGGGACAGACGCCTGAGCCTGGGGTCAAGACTGGTCACCCCGCCGACAGCGCGGCCGCATCCCGCGCAGGAGATGCGGTGTCAGTTCCCGGCGAGCCGCTGCATATTGCGACGCGCAAGCTCGGCCATCTCAGTTTCCGGGTGCAGGCGGATGAGCTCGAACCAGACCGCCAGCGCGTCGGGGATGCGGCCCGAGACCGCCAAGGCGGCGCCCTTTTCAAAGAGCGCCTCCGGATAGGTCGGCAGGAGCGCAAGGGCGGCCTCGGCATCGGTGAGCGCCCCATCCATGTCGCCCGATTTGCGCCGTGCTGCCGCCCGCAATGCCAGCAGATCGGCCCGGTCGGGATGGGTTGCAAGCGCGGTGTCGAGATCGCTGATCGCCCCGGACCACAAGCCCTGGCGGCCCCGCGCCTCGGCGCGCATGACCCGCGTGTCGGCATCATCGAGGCCGATGGAAATGGCCTGGGTCAGTGCCTGCTCGGCCACCACGTAATTGCCCTCGGCCAGCCACAACCGACCGGCATCGCGCATCATCGCCGCGCGGCTGAAGGCGGGCAGGCCGTTGCCCCAATCGGCCGCGACCTCAACCAGGATGGCCGCCGCTGTGGTCCGTGCACCCAGGGCCTCCAGCGCGCGGGCCTCGCAGGCCCGGGCCTCTGCGCCGCCGCCCAGAACCAGCCATTGCGCCGCCTCCTCGCGGGCCCGCTGCGGATCTTGGGAAATGCGCTGCATGCATTGGGCCATTGAGGTGAGACCCGTGGCCTGGGCCGGCAACACGCCCAGAGCCGCAGCCAGGGCCATCGAGGTCACAAGAAGGGTCGGCAGGGCTCGCATCGGCGTTCCTCGCGGTCTAGCATGCCGCTTAGGGATACTCCGACGCGCGCGATGGGGCAAACCCCGCTGCGACGACGGAGGCAGAGGCCGCCGGTTTTTCGCCGGCATAGAACACAGACAGGCACGGGTATCGGGTATCGGGTATAGGCATCGGGCACATGACGGATCGCTGCATCTTGAGCTTCGGCCATGGCTATTCGGCACAGGCGCTGGGCCGCCGGCTGAGCGCGGCAGGCTGGCGGGTGATCGGCACGACCCGCAGCGCCGAGCGGGCCGATGCGATGCGCGCCGAGGGGGTGGAGGTGCTGCACTGGCCGCCTGCGCCAGACGCGCTGGGGGCGGCGCTGGAGGCCGCCAGCCACCTCCTGATCTCGGCCGCGCCCGGGGCAGAGGGCGACCCGATCCTGGCCCATGCCGGCGCGCAGATTGCCGCGCATGCGCCGCGGTTTGTCTGGGTCGGCTATCTTTCGACGACCGGCGTTTACGGCGACCGGCAGGGCGGCTGGGTCGATGAGGGATCGCCGCGCGATGCCGGCACGGCGCGGGGCCAGGCGCGGGTTGCGGCCGAGGATGCCTGGCTGGCGCTTTGGCGCGACACCGGGCTGCCGGTGCATATCTTCCGCCTGGCCGGGATCTATGGGCCCGGGCGCGGGCCCTTTGCCAAGGTGCGGGCCGGCAGCGCGCGCCGGATCGTCAAGCCGGGTCAGGTCTTCAGCCGGATCCATGTCGAGGACATCGCGACCGTGCTGGAGGCGTCGATCGCGCGGCCCGACCCCGGCACGGCCTATAATGTCTGCGACGACGACCCGGCCCCGCCCCAGGATGTGATCGCCGAGGCAGCGCGGCTGTTATCGGTGCCCTTGCCGGCGGAGGTGGCCTTTGAGGAGGCACAGATGAGCCCGATGGCGCGCAGCTTCTATGCCGAGTCCAAACGGGTGTCGAACCGGCGCATCAAGGAGGAGCTGGGGGTGCGGCTGGCCTATCCCGATTACCGCAGCGGGCTGCGCGCGCTGCTCAATGCCGAGACCGGGTGAGGCCCGCTCCAGCGATCAGAGACCGATCCGGCGCGTGGCAGGGTTGGGCGCGCGGCGCCACAGCGCCGATCCGAGAAGCAGCGCAAATTAGACCGACCGCATGTAGAGATCGTAATCGACATCGGTGACCCGCAGGTTGAGGCTGGCGATCTCCTGCTCTTTCATCAGCCCATAGCAGCGGGCGAATTCCGCGCCCAGCGCCCGGGCCGCAAAGCCGTCATCCTGAAAGGCTGCCAGCGCCCGCCCCCAGCCAAGCGGCAGCGCTGGCCCATCCTCGGGCCCGGCCTCGCCCTGCGCCGGCGCGCCGGGTTCGGCGCCCGCCTCGATCCCGTCGAGCATCGCCTGAAGGATCAGCGCCAGGGCCACGTAGGGGTTGGCATCGGCGCCGGCCAGCCGGTGTTCGAACCGCGCGCCGGGGCCGCGTGTGGCCGGCACCCGCAGCGCGGTGGAGCGGTTGTCGAGCCCCCAGGCCGCAACGCTGGGCGCATAGCTGCCCGGCCCGAAGCGGCGATAGGAATTGAGATGCGGCGCAAGCCCCAGCATCGAGGCCGACATATGCTGTTTGAGCCCGCCGATTGCCCCGCCCAGCATCGGGTTGAGCTTTCCGTCCTCGGGCCCCGCGAACACATTCGCGCCGGCCTCATCGACCAGCGAGACGTGGAAATGCAGCCCCGAGCCGGCCATCTCGCCATAGGTTTTGGCCATGAAGCTGGCCTCAAACCCCCGCGCCCGCGCGGTTTCGCGGATGGCAAGCTTCAGCAGATAGGCCTGATCCGCCGCTTCCAGCGCACCGGCACCATGGGCGAGGTTGATCTCGAACTGCCCCGGTCCGAACTCGGCCAGCGCCACATCGGCACCGCAGCCCAGGCCCCTGGCCGCGGCGATCATCGCGTCCAAGAGCTCGGCAAACGGGTTTTGAACCGAGAGCTGGTAGATCTGCGCCTCGCTGAGCCGTTCGCCGCCCCGGGGCGAGCGCGGCGGCTGGGCGCGCCCGGCCGCGTCGCGGGCCGGATCGGTGATGTAGAATTCCAGCTCCGGGGCGATCACCGGGGTCAGCCCCCGGGCGGCCAGTCGTGCGGCGACGCCGGCCAGTGCCGCGCGCGGGTCATAGGGGGTCGGCCTGCCGTCATCCTCGACCATGGTCATCAGCGCGATCGCACGGCGGCCGTCGGTCCACAGCGCCGGCGCAATCCGCGCGGCATGGCAGGCGGCATCCGGGTCGCCACGGCTGAGCGCGATGCCGGCAGCCTCGGTGTCGGCCGACAGGATGTCGAGATTGTAAAGCGAGGCCGGCATGCGCACGCCGCCGGCCAGCTTGCGCGCCTGATCCACCGGCAGATGCTTGCCGCGGGCAACCCCGTTCATGTCGGGAAAGACCAGCTCAAGCGTCTCCAGCCCCGGCATGGTGTCGATGCAGGCGGCAATGGCGTCGGATGTCAGCATGGTGGGGTCAGCATGGTGGGGTCAGCATGGATCACTCGGGTCAGGATGCCAGGCTGCGGCGCGAAAGGCGACGCGGCCGCTCAGCATGGCGGGGCCTCGGCAAAGAGGCACAGGATCTGTAAGGCGATGGTGGCGCCGGCCAGGGCGGTGATCTCGGCCACATCGAAGGGCGGCGAGACCTCCACGACATCGGCGCCGCGAATGTCGAGCCCGGCAAGCCCGCGCAGAATGCTCAGCGCCTGATGGGTCGACAGCCCGCCCACGACCGGGGTTCCGGTGCCCGGCGCAAAGGCCGGGTCCAGCCCGTCAATGTCAAAGCTCAGATAGCACGGCCCCGTCGCCCGGGCGCGGATCGCGGCGATGGTCTCGCGCAGCGGCGTGTCATGCACGGTGATCGCATCGCGGATCTCGATGCCCAGCGGCGCATCGTTCGTGGTGCGGATGCCGACCTGGATCGACCGGTCGGGATCGATCAGCCCCTCGCGCACGGCATGATAGAACATGGTGCCATGGTCGATATCCGTCATGGCTCGGGGCGCGCCGTCCTCGGTCTTGCCAGGGGCTTCCTCCCACCCGTCCCCCTCCCAGGTGTCGGTATGGGCGTCGATCTGGATCAGCCCCAGCGGCCCGTGGCGGGCGGTATGCGCGCGCAGCGAGGGATAGGCGATGAAATGATCCCCGCCCAGCAAAAGTGCGCGCGCGCCGGTGCCGATGACCTGGCCGACCGCGCCCTCGATCCGGGCCGGATTGTCCGCCGGATGCCCGATGCGCAATGCGACATCGCCCCAATCGATCACCCGCATCCGCGCGAAGGGATCGAAGGGCGAGGGCCAGTGCCGCGACCAGGCAAGATTGGTGGAGGCCGCACGGATCGCCCGCGGGCCGAGCCGGGTGCCTGGCCGGCCGCTGACCGAACTGTCGAGCGGCACGCCGATGACGGCCACATCCGCTCCGGCCGCATCGCCGCCATAGGGGCGCCGGCAAAAGCTCAACGGCCCCGCGAACATCGGCTCATCGGCGCTGCCGCTGCCCTGCGGGTCCGGATAGCCCTGGCGATAGTCGGTCATATGGTCCCCAGCGGCGCCGTGGCGCTCTGGCCGCGGCGTAAGCATGCCCCGCGCGTGATCTGCAGGGCGTTCGTTTGCCAGATGACGTGACGCCTGGGTCAGCGTCAAGCGGGGGCGCCCGGCGCAGATGCGCATGCGGCCAAGAAATGCCCATCGCACCGCTTGCCAATCGGGGGTTGTGATCACAGGATGGCACGCATGGTCGTGCAGCCAAATCTCACGCCACCGGTGACCGCATCCGCCGCGTCCGAACCGCAGCTTCCCGCGCATGAGCGGATCTATCGGCTGCTGCGAAACCGCATCCTGTGGGGTCTGCTTGCGCCCGGCGAGCCGCTGACGCTGCGCGGTCTGGCGGCGGAGCTCTCGGTGTCGATGACCCCGGTGCGCGAGGCGGTGCGGCGGCTTGCGGCCGAGGGCGCGTTGTCGGTTTCGGCCTCGGGGCGGTTTTCGGCCCCCGAGCTGAGCGCCGAGCGGCTGGAGGAGCTCGCCTCGATCCGGGCGCTTTTGGAGCCCGAGCTTGCCGCGCGCGCCCTGCCCCGGGCGCATTTTGCCCTGATCGACCGGCTCGACATCATGAACCACCGGGTCGACGAGACCATCGTGAAGGATGACGTGCCCGGCTATCTGCGCACCAATCTGGAGTTTCATCGCACCCTCTATCTGCGCGCTCAGGCGCCGGCCATGCTGGCCCTGACCGAGAGCATCTGGCTGCAGGCCGGCCCCACGATGCGCGCGCTTTACGCCACCAAGCGGCGCAGTGAGGCGACGGCCAACCATCGCAAGATCCTGGCGGCGCTGCGGGCGGGCGATGAGCCGGGGCTGCGGCTGGCGGTGCGGGCCGATGTCACGCAGGGCTTGCGCATGCTGATCGGCTGAGCCCGGGCGGGCGCCGCGGCAGCCCGGAGAGGCCGCAGAGGCCGCAGAGGCCGGGCCTCGGCGCGCTAGAGCCCGGTTGCGGGCGGCATCGGCACGCGGGTTCCAATGCCGACCGACCGCGCCTTTTCCAGCGCCAGGGCGCTCGCCGCGTAATCGCCCACGGCCATGCCGCGAAAGACGAAGGCCGCCCGGCTGTCGGGGTCATAGGCGGGCGGGCCGGCCCCGGTCACCAGCCCGCCCAAATCGGTCGAGACCAGCGCCGGGTCGACCAGCTTGGGATGCGTGGCCGCCTCCTGCTCCAGATCGTCGATGATAACGGTGCCAAAGGCGGGCATCCCGGCATCATGCCAGGGGATGCCCAGATCGGTGATCGCGGCAAAGGCCCCGGGTTTGAGCCAACCGGCCTCCAGAAAGGGCGGGGTTTCATGGTCGAGCGGGATTGAGGTGACGACCAGATCCGCGTCCCCCAATGCCTCCTGCGCGCTGCAAGCCCGAGCCGTGAGGCCAAGCGCGCGCGCCGCCGCGCAAAGCCGGTCGATATTGGCCTGCCCGCGCCCCACCGCCCGGATCTCGCGCAAGGGAAAGAGCTCGGCAAAGGCGGACAGATGGCTGCGCGCCTGCACCCCGCAGCCCACAAAGGCCGCGATCTGCGCGTTCGGGTTCGCCAAGCGCGTCGCGGCGACCGAGGAGAGCCCAGCGGTGCGCAGGGCCGTGATCCACCCCGCCCCCATCACCGCCTGTAGAAGGCCCGTTTCGCTGTCTTGCACGAAGATCGCACCCTCAACCCCGCCCAGACCGCGCGCGGGATTGCGCGGGCTGACCATCACCGATTTGACCACCGTCAGGGGCGGCGTGTCGGCGGTGCCAAGCGTGGTCATGTAGTAGCGCCGGTCGGGCACGGTGAGCGAGGCTTTCGGCGGGCTGTGCAGCTGACCCTTGGCCTGGGCGTGCAGCGCGTCTTCAATCGCCGAAACGACCTCACGCGTGCCGATGCCCAGCGCCGCCAAGGCGTCGTCGCTCAGGGCCAGAAACTCGTGCCCGGACCAGGCCGTGTCGGTCATGCGCGCTCCCTTCCCGGGCCAGACTGGCCAAGGCCGACCGCGGGAGCAAACAATTTGTTCCGAGCCCATGGCTTGCCGGGCGGCATCGGTCGGCCTAGCTGCGAGACAGCAAGCAAAGGAGCCCGCTGATGAGCTGGAACCCCGCCCTCGACCCGCATTGCCCCACTGGCAGCGAAATCGACGCGATCGAAACGCTGATCATCCCGCGCGCCCGCGACATCGGCGCGTTTGAGGTGCGCCGTGCCCTGCCCTCGCCAAAGCGCCAGATGGTCGGGCCGTTCATCTTTTTCGACCAGATGGGCCCGGCGGAGTTCCTGACCGATCAGGGCATGGATGTGCGCCCGCACCCGCATATCGGGCTGGGCACGGTGACCTATCTGTTCGAAGGCGCGATTTTTCACCGCGATTCGCTGGGCACGGCGGCCTCGATCGAACCGGGTGCGGTGAACTGGATGGTCGCGGGCCATGGCATCACCCATTCCGAGCGCACCGCCGAAGAGGAGCGGCCAAAGCCTGGCCGCAGCCTCTTTGGCATCCAGACCTGGGTGGCCTTGCCCGAAGCCGAAGAAGACCGCGCCGCGAGCTTTCACCATCATGGCCGCGAGGCGCTGCCTTTTCTGGAGGGCGAGGGCAAGGAGGTGCGGCTGATCATGGGCACGGGCTGGGGCGAGCGCGCACCGGTCAGCACGTTTTCGGAGATGTTTTATGCCGATGTGGCGCTGGCCGCCGGGGCCGGGATCCCGCTGCCCGACGAGCATGAGGATCGCGGCGCCTATGTGGTGTCGGGCTCGGTCAGTCTGGGTGGGCAGAGCTATGCGGCCGGGCAGATGATGGTCTTTCGCCCCGGCGACGCGCTGTCGTTGCATGCCGGCGAGCAGGGCGCGCGGCTGATCCTGTTGGGCGGCGAGACGCTGTCGGGTCCGCGCTACATTTGGTGGAATTTCGTGGCCTCGTCCAAAGAACGGATCGAAGCGGCGAAGGAAGCGTGGCGTGAAGGCGATTGGGAACATGGCCGCTTTCAGCTGCCGCCCGACGATAAGGCCGAGTTCATTCCCCTGCCGGAGAAATAAGGGCGCGCGCCGGCCCGTCGCCAATGCGTCCCGCGCGAGCGGGCGGTTCCGCAGCTCGCACCGGCGCCAATTTCGCCTGCGCCGCATAAACCGATGCCGTTGCACCGATCGGACGGCAGGGGCAACGCAGCTGGCCTGCCGTCCACGGGCCAGATCCCGCACAATTCGGTCTAATCAGCCACGCGAAGAGGTGCGCAATGTGCCGGTAAGCGCGGCAGGCCCGGCTTGGAACTGCACGGCTCTGTCGGTGAAGGGGGCTCTGCGTGGCAGCGGCGGACGCCTCCGGCGGGAGTATTTGGGCCAAGAAGAAGAGGCGCCGAATGCGTTCAGCCGACCGGGTGTGCGGATTAGCTGGACACCCGTAAGAACCCTGAAGTGCGCGGCACGCAGCAGCGCGTTTATCGACGCGGCTCGGGCCGGATCTGGCCCATCTGGCGGGAGCTTCGCTGACTTAACCCAATGCGCGCCTGCGCTCGTGGAAGATAAGGCAGTCGCAGTTTAGGGGGTCGACGTTTTAAGCGATGTCGGCGCGCGTCAGTTTCGCCTCGGCGTCGCGCCCGATGGTTCCGATGAGTGCGCCAATGGAACGCCAATCGTCCGAGCGACATTGGCGAATGCCGAGGCGGGTCTTCTGATGGGCGAAGACATGCGCGACGGCGGCGCGGACCGTGGATTTCTGCACGTTCGCCCGCGCGGTGTGCCTGGGCATCGGTTTGCTTGCAGGCTTGCGCCGATGCGGCTTTTGAGCAGGGCTTGGCCAGC